>CADDZK010000059.1 GCA_902812425.1 Actinomycetota bacterium | reverse complement strand
GGGTGGAGGCTGCCATCGCTGTCGGGGCTGGGCTTGTCGCCGGGTCCATCGCGCTCGTAGGTTTCGGGGCCGACTCGCTCATCGAGTCGCTCGCTGGGCTCATCCTGCTCTGGCGGTTCGCAGGCGCACGCGCCCACTCGGAGAGCGCGGAGAAGCGCGCCCAGAGGCTCATCGGCCTCAGCTTCTACGTCATAGCCGCCTACGTCGGCTTAGAGGCCGTGAGGAATTTGCTTTTCGGGGAGCGGCCCGAGGCGAGTTGGATCGGCATTGGCCTCGCCGCTTTCACGCTCGTTACCATGCCCCCGCTCGCCATCGCCAAGGCCCGCGTAGGCAATAAGCTCGGTTCCTCTGCGACAAAGAGCGAGGGCCAGCAGAACATGCTCTGCGCCTACCTCTCCGTGGCCCTGCTCGTCGGGCTCGGCGCGAACGCGCTCTTTGGCCTGTGGTGGGCCGACCCCATCACGGCGCTCCTCATAGCGGGCGTGGCCGTAAAGGAGGGCCGCGGGTCGTGGCGTGGCGAGAGTTGCTGCACCGCCCCGGTCGCCAATTGTGAAGACGACTGTTGCGGATAGGCATGGGGAGAGAGTCGAGCACAGGGTCGGGGCGTTTCGGGGGAGAACTGCCGATTGCCTGCCAACTTTCCGGGGACGAGCAAGCCCAGCGTCTAGAAGCCGTTAGGGGACTGTTGGATCGGGGCCGTCTCGCGGGCGAACTGGAAGACGGCTACGAGTTCGCCTTCCCCGAGGACGCGGGCTGGGCGATGAGGCTCACCGAGTTCATAGTGGCCGAGCGCTCCTGCTGTCCGTTTTTCACCTTCCAGCTCGCTTTCGGGCCGGGTGGGATTTTGCTGCGTATCAGAGGACCCGAAGGCACGAAGCAGTTCATCGGCGAAGAGCTGGTCCCGAGCCACGGAGGGTGAGCTTCGTAGAGCGGCTCGAGCGGTGGGCGCGCAGGCTCAAGGTCGAAGTCCACGCACTGTATCTCGCCTACAAGGATCCGAGAGTACCGTGGTACGCACGCGCGTTCGCGGCGGTCGTGGTCGGGTACGCCTTCAGTCCCATAGACCTCATACCGGACCCGATCCCCGTCCTCGGGTACCTCGACGATCTCGTCCTCGTACCGCTCGGGGTGGCGCTCGCTATACGTTTGATCCCACCCCAAGTCCTCGCCGAGTGCCGCGAGAGGGCGCGCGCGACGGCTGAGAAGCCCGTCAGCAAGGTCGCCGCCGTAGTCATTGTGGCCGTCTGGGTAGTCCTGGCGGCGCTGGCTTTGTGGCTCGTGGCGCGGGTGATCTGAGGCATCTCGGAGAAGCGGGCGGCATGTGCTACGATCTCACCCTAGGCTAGAAAGAGGAAGGTTTTGGCGACCAAGAGGAGCGGCAGGAGCCGGGGCGGAACCTCCGGTGGTTCCAGAAGGGTGTACATAATAGTGGGCGCGATAGTAGTCGCGTTCGTCGCCGGTTTCGTCGCGCTCGCCGTGTTGGATTACAGGCAGCAGAACGCGAGCGGCGCCCCCGGCGACGTAAAGACCTACGACGTTGGCCCCGCAGGCAAGCACACCGAGGGGAACGTCGACTACAAGCAGAGCCCTCCTACCGGAGGACCTCACAACCCCGTCTGGCAGAACTGCGGCTTCTACGACAAGCCCGTCCGCGACGAGAACGCCGTCCACTCGCTGGAGCACGGTGCGGTCTGGATCACCTACTCACCTGACCTGCCGAAGGATCAGGTAAACCAGCTTAAGGACATCGCGGAGAGCAAGTCCTACATCCTGGTCAGCCCCTATCCCGACATGCCGAACGGCGTCCCCGTCGTCGCCTCGGCCTGGGGCAAGCAGGTGTACCTGGACGGAGCGAACGACCCCGACCTGGACAGGTTCATCCAGGCCTACCGTCAGGGGCCTCAGACCCCCGAGCCGGGCGCCGTCTGCACCGGCGGCACCAGCGCGACGCAGTAGCGACGGCGCCGTCGCTGCTACCCGGCATAACCTTTGAGTACAGAATCTTGCGGGCTAACGAAGGCTACGATCGGGTCGGACGACATCTATCCGAGTGCGTGGGGGTGGATTCTCTGGTCCCCGCCTTACCGCCCTTCTCCGAAGATGGACTTCCGCTTTACGGAGTTCTATGAAGTTCGCTACCTCTTGGCCTCGTAACGTTTGCCGTAACGACTAGTAGACGATCGTCCTGTAGAGTGGTGTTGTGACGGAGAAGACAATCCTACAGGATCGACAGCGAAGAACCGACGAGGGGAGCGCCCGTGCCGTCTCCTGGCTCGCGTGGTCGTTGTGCGCTCTGTCTGTGGCCTTGTTCGTGGCCAGCGTCCCACTGTTTGTACTCGCTCGTTCGGCGCACGTCCCGAGCGGGTGGAATGTCGACCTCACCACAGGCGGACTGCTCGGTTCGGGCCTCTTTTTGGTCTTCTCGCTGGTGGGAGCGCTTATCGCATCGAGGCGTCCGGAGAATCCCATAGGCTGGCTGTGCCTCGCGGATGGTTTCTTATGGATGGCCACCAACATACTTGATTACTACAGCGTCTACGGGACGGCGAAGCCCGGTTCGCTCCCCTTCCCGCTCGGGGCGGCCGGAATGAGCAACTGGCTGTGGGTGCCCGAGGTGGGGCTTCTGGCAACCTACGTGTTCCTACTCTTCCCCAACGGCCGGCTCCCTTCGAGGAGGTGGCGTCCTCTGGCGTGGCTCTCCGGGGTGGTGATAGCTTCGGTGAGCGTCGGGGTCATGCTCTCCCCCGGATCTCTGGATACCCTAAAGGGGATACGCAACCCCTTCGGGCTCGAGGGAGCCCCCTGGGTGACCACTGTAGCCTACCTCATCCTCCCGCTCTTGCCCCTGTGCATGCTCGCCTCGGCTCTTAGCCTGGTGCTGCGCTACCGGCGTTCTGCCGGAGATGAGCGTCAGCAGATAAAGTGGATAGCCTTCGCCGCCTCGGTGGTGGCCCTTACTTACCTGGTCACCATGGTCACTTCGTTTATCCACCCATCGGAGGCGTGGACCACCGCGGGGTCGGTGTGGTGGTTGAACCTCCTTACGATTGCGGCGCTGCTGAGCTTTGTAACGATTCCTATCGCTGTTGGCTTCGCCGTACTCAAGTACCGCCTCTACGAGATCGACCTGATCATCAACCGCGCACTCGTCTACGGACCTCTTACCGTCCTACTGGCAGTGACCTACTTCGGGGGCGTGGTCGGGCTGCAGTACGTTTTTCGCGCCCTCACGGGCCAAGAGTCGACACTCGCCGTCGTCGCTTCGACCCTTGCGATAGCAGCGCTCTTCAATCCCTTGAGGAGCCGCATCCAAGAGTTGGTGGACAGGCGCTTCTACCGCCGCAAGTACGACGCGAGAAAGACCCTGGAAGCCTTCTCTGCCAAGCTCAGGGACGAGACGGACTTGGAGAGCCTCGGCGAGCACTTGGCGGGAGCAGTCAGCGAGGCCATGCAACCCTCACATGTCTCCTTGTGGCTACGTCCCGAGCCGGCCTCGAAGGGAGTGCAGACAGCCCGGTAGGGACTATTCACCCAACGTCGCAGAAGGTGTCATCTCGGAAGTCGGCATACAGGATCTTGCATAACATCGGGCGTACAGGTTCAGAAGCGGTCGATAGCTCCCATCCAGTACCCAACTCTACCTCTGGTGGTGCCGCATAAAGATGCGACCAGGTGGATAGATGCTTCCTGTCAAGCTGCGAACCCATTGTGGCTGGCTATGATGAAGCCGGACTGCAACGATGAGGACAACCTCCTGTGGAATATAGGTTGATGTGAGCAGCCTGGCTATTGGTTGCGCCTGACGACGCCCTGACGCCAGGCGTAGACGGCGGCCTGGGTACGGTCGGCGAGGTGTAGCTTCGAGAGGATGTTCGAGACGTGGCTCTTGACGGTCTTCTCGCTCACGTAGAGGCGGCCCGCGATCTCCGAGTTGTGCAATCCCTCGGCGATCAGCCTGAGCACCTCGAGCTCCCTCTCCGAGAGGTCGTGGAAGACGTTGGGCTCGGCGCGCCTGGCGCCGTGAAGTTCTCTGACCACGCGCGCCGCCACGCGAGGATGCAGCACGGCCTCACCCGATGCGGCCTTGCGGACCGCGTCGGCCAGTTCTTCAGGTCCGATCTCCTTGAGGACGTAGGAGAGGGCGCCCGCCCGGATCGCCGGGAAGACGTGCTCGTCGTCGTGGTAGGAAGTGAGCATGACGACGTTCGTGCGCGGCGAGCTCGCAACGAGACGCCGCGTAGCCTCGACGCCGTCCATCCCAGGCATGATGAGGTCCATCAGGGCGACGTCGGGGGCGTGTTCGGCTGCGAGCTTTACAGCCTCCTCCCCGCTTTCGGCCTCGGCGACCACGCTGATATCGTCCTGGGTCTCCAGGAAGGCGCGCACACCCTGGCGCACCAGCGCGTGATCGTCCACCAGCAAAACGGTGATCGGCTCGCTCATAGTTCCTCACCCTTCTTATCCCTTAGCGGACAGACGCATTCCACCCGAGTTCCCTTGCCGGACGCGCTCTCGACGTTGACGTGTCCACCGAGCCTGACCAGTCGCTCGCGCATGCTCTGGAGGCCGAAGCCTCCACCGGGGTTCCGCGCGGGATCGAAGCCGCGGCCGTCGTCGGTGACGCGCAGGGTGATCGTGCCCGCAGTGTAGGTCAGGTCTACCTCTACGTGTGTGGCTCCGCTGTGCCTCGCGACGTTAGCCAGCGCCTCCTGGGCGACGCGGAAGAGCGCCTGTTCGGCCTCCAGAGACGCCTCGCGCTCGCCCTGGACGCGGAAGTCCGCGGGGATCTCAGCCCCTTCCGACCAGCGGGCGACGTACTCGCGTAGCGCCGCCGCGAGGCCCTTTCCTTCGAGGGCGGCGGGCCGCATCTCCTGGATCAGGACGTTCAGCTCTTTCTGGGCCTGGCGTACCAGCTCGTCGGCCTGCGAGAGATGTGCCTCGGCCGACTTCGTGTCCTTCGCGATCATGGCGCGGGCTGCGGCTATCTGGAGCGAGGTCGCGAAGACCTGCTGCTTGACGGAGTCGTGAAGGTCGCGGGCGAAGCGGTTGCGGGCTTCGAGGGTCGCGAGCTCTCCCCGCGCCTGGAGTAAATTTTCGAGCTCGGCGGCCATATTGTTGAGCTCGCGACTGAGCTGTCCGAGCTCATCTTTCGAGCGGTCCTTGGTCGTCACGGAGAAGTCGCCCCTGCTCCACGACCGGGCCGCGCGGGCGAGACGCCCTATGCGACGTGTCAGGCCCCAGGCGGTAAAGAAGCCGAAGAGAGCGCCCAGAATAGCGGCCGGTATCGTCAGGAAGGTCGCGCTGGCACCGATAGCAACGAGGAGTGGTCCCGTCAGGTTCGGCAGCCGCAGCGTGCCGACGAGTACCCCGGCGACGCGGCCGTTCTTGCCTTCTATAGGCGTGACGGTGACCACCTGACCATCGACGTTGGAAGAGAGACGGCCCGAGTTCTCCTCGCCCTCGAAGGCCGCGTTCACGAGCGGCTTCAGGCCCGGAACGCTCTGTGCATCGAACCGTTTGCCCTCGGGGAAGCCTTGAATCTTGGGGACGGAGACGAGCAGGTGCCGGCTGTCGTCGACCACGAAGAGGGCGCCCTCATCCGCCGTGTAGTTGCCCAGGCTCGTCGGGGGCAGCTGGTGCCTGTCGGCCCCCCTGACACCGGAGTTGTCCGCAAAGCCGGTGAGCTTATCTCTTATGGCTTCGGTGTCAGGAGGATTCTGGTTCAGGGGCTTCTCCAGGCGCGGCGCCACCTCATCCCTCAGGTTCTGCACCACCATCCTCGGCAGGAGGTCCGAATGGAGGAAGACGACCACCAGGCCCGCAAGGATCAACTCTAGCGCGAGCAGCGTCACGGCGGCCACGAGCGTGTAGCTGAGCGTCAGCTTCCACCGCAGCCGCCGGAGAGCGAAGATCTCGCCTATCATCAGAGACGTCCGTTTCGCATGACAGAGGCCAGTTTAGTCCCGCACGCGGCAGGGCGCATCCGCCCGCGGACGTAACGAGGGTAGGTCCAGGGAACGAAAGGAGGGTCCGTATGGCCCCCCCCGAAAACCGACCGGCTCTACTCGTAGCGCAGGGCTTCGGCGGGGTAGACCTTGGACGCCTGGCGGGCTGGAAGGAAGGTGGTCAGGAGCGAGGCGACGTAGGCGAGGCCCACGATCACGCCGAGGGTGTTCCAGGGCACCGTGTAACGGATGCCGGAGATCTGCTCCGCGAAGGAGTCCACGATCCCGACGGAGAGCGCAGCGCCCAGGGCCACGCCGAGTCCGATCCCGAGCAAAGCGACGAAAGAGGACTCTATAAGGAATGCGAGCCGCACCTGCCCACGCTGGAAACCAAGGGCCCTGAGCATCCCGATCTGCTGTCTCCTTTCGACCACGGAACGGGCCGCGATGACGCCCAGAGCCGCGATGCCGACGAGGAGGCCGAGACCCATGAAGCCCATGAGCAGGTTGTTGAAGAGACCCTGTGTAGCAGAGCCGTCCCTGATCTCCTTCTCTATCACGACCGCCTGGAGCCCGTTCTTCGCGAACGCCCTCTCCAGGTCCTTCGCGGCGGCACCTGGGTCCGTCCCTTCCTTGAGCTTGAACTGGTAGCTCTGCGCCGGCAAGGAAGATCCGGCGAGGTCGTCCAGGGTCCTCTGCGAGGACATCACGCCCGGCGCGAAGAACGCCGCGTCTTCGAGAACCCCGATCACACGCAGGTCCCGCGTCCGGCCGGAGTCAGGGTCCTCGACGTGTATGTAGAGGTCGTCGGGAAGCGTCTTGTCTTCCCCGTAGAAGCCTGAGAGCTTTATCGAGGGCTGCCCGTCACCGACGTCGAAGTTGGACCGGCTGGGCGCGAGGTCGGAGGAGATGACAGCGGTGTCCTTCTCGGTCCGCAGCGCCGTCCACACATCGTCGGCCGTGTCGTACTTGGAGACGGTGGATTTGAAACCGTAGCCCACGTTCTTGGTGTAGCCGCCGTCCACGCCCTGCAAGAACAGGGGCTTCGGCTTTCTGTCCGTGCCTCTCTGCTTCGCATCGACGGCGAGGCCGGCGAGGGTGCCGACGGCCGTAAATTCGTCTCCGTTCACGCCCTTTGCGTTCTTCAGGGCCTCGTTCATGTCCGGGATCGGGGCCGCGTAGCCCGCGTCGGCCCGCACGTCGAAGCCGCCGGAGAGGCGGTCCGTATCCTCGAAGATCGAACCGAATGCGGCGGTTATAAAGCTCATGGTCACGATGGTGAAGACGACGAGCGAGAACATGGCGAGGGTCATGCCCGTACGGAAGCGGCTCTGCAAAGGGTAGGAGACGGCGGCCCTGAGGACGGGCGGCATCCCACGCAGCCAACCGAACAGGGCGACGACGGCGCCGAGAATCAAATCGGAGTTGTAGATCACCATCCACACCCCTGCAAGCACGATCATGACGCCAGAGATGAAGAAGAGGTCTATGCCCTCCGTCATCCCTGCCGGCGCGAAAGAGACAGGCAGGAGCCAGAGCGCGAGTAACAGTACCCCGGCCACGGTAAAGGAGATCCGCTCCGGCACCCGCAACACCCGCACCACGAGCGCCGCGCCGACGATGACGAGCGAGAGCCCGAGCATGTACAGGCCAGTCTGCTCCGCCTGGAGTCCCTGCCAGATGAGCCCGGCCCCGAGGAGCGGGGTCGCGAGCGCGAGGAGGACACCTTTGACGGTGCGGCCCCTCGTGTCCGGCTCCGGGATGTCGCGGATGGCCCTGACCACGTTCAAGCGGCTCACGCGCCAGGAGGAGATCAGGACGACAGCGAACGTGAGCACCATGCCGAGACAGAAGGCTATGACGACGTTCTCGGGGCTGGTGGCGAAGTGGATCTCGAACCCGGAGCCGGCGAACGCCTCAGCGATGACACGCACCATCAGCCATCCGACGCCCACGCCGGCGACACTCCCGAGGGCGCTCGCGAGCAGCGCATAGAGTCCCCCCTCGAAGGCGAACATCCTCATCAAATGTCCCCTGCGCATCCCGACGGCGCGCGCTATTCCGAGCTCGTGCTTGCGCTCCGCGGCTAGCATGACGAAGATGAGGAAGATGAGTAGTACGCCCGCCGCGACCGAGAACTGCCCGAAGAGCAGGAAGATGCTCGTGAAGGTCTCCCCGCCCTGGTCGGCCTGATCTATGGCATCCTTCTTGACCGGCTCGGCCTTGAGGTCGTTCTCTTTCAAGAGAGGTTTGAGACTGTCTATGGTGGTGTCAGTACCCATGGCGCCTTCGACAGCAGACCCCTGGTGGGTGATGAGGACAGCGTTGATCCTTCCTTCCTCCCCCACCCGCTCCTGTAGCCTCTGTAACGGCATGACCATCGAGGTCGAGGAGGCGGGATTGGCCCCGCTCTCGTAGACGCCGGCAACGGTCAACTCAGAGGGCTGCGGAATCTGCACAGCGGCACGGATCGCGGCGGCGTTCGCGGGGGCGCTCGCTTCCTGAGAAGGGGCGAAGGTGGCACGGATCACGTCTCCCTTGCTCACGTCGAGGCCTTTTGCGGCGTCGGCGCTGAGGTAGATTTCGTCTTTGCCGAGGCCGGCAGGGTCGAGCGTCTTGCCGGAGGCACTCTTGAGCTTGTCGAAGCCCTGCATCTGCTTCTGGTCTACACCGAGGACGTCCGTGCTCGGCTCGCTGAGGTCACTGCCTTTGGCCGTGACGGGAACGGTCTCGATGGCCGCCGGCGCCACGCCTTCGACGAGGTTCTCGCCGGAGAGCCTCTCGCGTACCTCGCCAGCGACCTTCGCGTCGAAGTAGCGGGCGCGCTGGGAGCTCGTCTCCCCGAACTGCTGCTGGCCGGGCGTGTCCGCGTTGCCAGCCTGTACCTCCACGTCAACCTGGCCCAGGTTCTCAAGTGCCTGGATGCGGAGGGAGTTGGTGAGGGTGTCTCCGGTGGTAAAAGAGGCCGAGAAGAGCATGGTGGCGAGCATAAGGCCGAGCACGACGAGGATGGTCTGGGCGCGGCGGCGCGGCAGATTGCGGGCCGCCATCCTGAAAGAGACGCGGTTACGGAGGGCCGAGAGACCGAGGATCAATGCTCCCGCGCCGAAGACGGCGAGGAGAATCCACATGAGCTGCTGCGTCGGGACGCCGAAGAGCTCTTCCATCTCACTCCCCCTTCCCGTTCTGCTCGTCGCTCGTGATGCGACCGTCGCGCATGTTGATGGTGCGGTGCGCCCTGGCGGCGACCGCGGCGTCGTGGGTGACGAGGACGAATGTCTGCTGCTGACTCTCGTTCAACCGGACCAGAAGGTCCATGATGCCTTTGGAAGTCTCGGAGTCCAAGGCGCCCGTCGGCTCGTCGGCCCAGACTATCGCCGGATTATTTACGAGCGAGCGGGCGACCGTTACGCGCTGCTGCTGGCCGCCGCTCATCTGGGCGGGGCGCTTCTTCGCCTGATCCGAGAGCCCGACCATCTCCAGCGCGTCCTGCGCCCACTGGCGGGCTTTCTTCGGTTTCTTGCCGGCGACGAGCAGCGGCAGCTCGACGTTCTCTACCGCGGAGAGAACGGGTATCAAATTGTACGACTGGAAGATGAAGCCCATCTTCTCGGCCCGGAAGCGCGTCCGCCTCTTGTCCGACATGCCTTTTATGGACTCGCCATCGACGTAGACTTCGCCGTCGGAGAGGTCGTCGAGGCCCGACAGTACGTTCAACAGCGTGGTCTTGCCGCAACCCGACGGTCCCATGATGGCGACCATCTCCCCGCGTCTGACGCCGAGGTCGACGCCTCTGAGGGCGCGCACCCGCAGACCGTTCGATGCGTACACCTTCTGGACGCCGGTGGCTTCGATCATGAACTCCGCTGCGGAATACTCCACAAGATCTCCTCGCTCTGTCGAAACTGGCTCTAGCACGTCTCTCTCCTCCGCCGACTACACACTACGCACCAAAGATAGGTTGGTTCCTGAAGACGTGCATCGGGCCCCGGGTTGAAGTTGGCTAGGTCTGTGGTCTGAACCTTTGTGCTCCGTTGTGGAGGGGGCGAGCGGGTGCGACAATGGCGCGGCACTTCGACCTATGGGATCTCTGACTTGATTCGCACCGTGACCGCAACACGCTACGTAACGCCCCTGCGCGAGGGGGGCTCGCTGCCGGCGATCGTCGAGGCGGACGACCTCGGGACCTACGTCCTCAAGTTCCGCGGGGCCGGACAGGGCCGCAAGGCGCTCGTGGCCGAGCTCGTCGCGGGTGAGATCGCCCGCCGCCTCGACCTCCTCGTGCCCGAGATCGTGCTCGCCTACCTGGCTCCCGAGCTGGGCCGCTCCGAACCTGACCCGGAGATACAGGACCTCCTGAAGAGGAGTCCGGGTCTGAACCTGGCGCTCGACTACCTGCCTGGCTCGCTCGGCTTCGACCCGCTCGTCGAGCCGCCCGGCTCGGACCTCGCCTCGCGCATCGTCTGGTTCGACGCCCTGGTTACCAACGTGGACCGCACCCCGCGCAACACGAACCTCCTGATCTGGCACAAACGGCTCTGGCTGATAGACCATGGGGCCTCGCTGTACTTCCACCACAACTGGCCAGCGAGAGACGGAACGGCCCTGGAGGCCGCGAGCCAGCGCCCGTTTGCAGCCGCCAGGGACCACGTGCTGCTCCCCTTCGCAAGATCCATCCCCCAAGCCGACGCGGCGCTCGCCCCTAGGCTCGCCCCCGGGGTACTGCGCGACGTCGTAGGCCTGATCCCCGACGAGTGGCTCGCGGACGAGCCGGGCTTCGCGAGCGCCGAAGAGGTGCGCTCCGCCTACGTCGCCTACCTGGGTAGCCGCCTGCGGGAGCCGAGGGCGTGGGCAAAGGCGTTGGAGGAGGTCGCGCGATGAGCCTCTTTCAGTACGCCCTCCTGCGCGTGGTGCCGCGCGTCGAGCGCGGGGAGTTCATAAACGCTGGGGTGGTGCTCTACTGCCAGGACGCGAAGTTCCTCGACGCACGCATCCACCTCGACCCGGAACGGCTGCGGGCGCTCGACCCCAACCTCGACCCCGAGGCCGTACAGGCGCACCTCGAGGTCGCGCGCCTGGTGTGCGAGGGCGGACCCGAGGCCGGCGCCGTCGGGCTGCTGCCTCCAGGCCAACGCTTCGGTTGGCTCGTCGCGCCCCGCAGCACCGTAGTACAGCCCTCTCCCGTGCACGCGGGCTTCGCCGACGACCCCGAGGAGGCCATAGAGCACCTCCTCAGGGCAATGGTCCTTACGCCGGAATAGAGGGGGGCACGCCGGCTCGTTAGCTAGCCGCGGTCCCTCTCCAGGAGCACCATCATGATGATTGATGCGAGGAGCAGGTCCTCGTCTTCCTCGGAGAAGTCCGCGAGCTTCTCGATGCGGAAGCTGCTCTCCAGGACGGAGCGCTGTTTCTGGACGCGCAGCACGTCTTGGCCGCGCAGCTTCACAAGGTAGGCGGGGTTGAAGAAGAGACCCCCCAGGGCGTCACCGAAGGGGATGGACTCCATCACGCCGTCGAGAACCCTGACCCATGGGTTCTCCTCGCGGATCCAACCCGCCTCCATACCGTCAGCATCGACAAGCACGTAGGCGCTACTCCACAGGGACTTCATACCCTGCCTTCCGACCGCCCCGATAGGATGTCCTTCGGGTCCGCTTATCGCGTACCTGGCGCTGAAGTCGAGCATCCTGTCGGCCTTCATGCGGAAGAGCAGGCGCTTCTGGTCCTCGTCCTCGAAGACACTGACATCCTCTTTGAGCTTGAACTTCTTCTTGCGCGCGTAGGCGACGATGCGCCCGGCGGCGTCGGTCACCCTTATGCGCGTCCCGATCGTGACTATCTTGAAGCTAAGATCCAGCGGATAGCTCAACATATGACTGCCTCTCTTTCCTCGTGTTTACGTAGGCCGCTTCGAGGGACCTCTTGAGAAGACGGGTCGCCTCCCTGGCCCTGGCGAGGTCCTGACGCTGCAACTCGCGCAGAAAGGCGGCGACCTCGAGGTCGCCGTCCCGCTCGGCCTCGAGGATGCACGCCTCGTAGGGCTCGATGCTCCTGAGTACACCGAGCAGTAGCTCCGTTACTTCGCGGCTACTGATACGCGGCCCCGAGGCTCCCGCCGGCGGAGCACTTCTTTCTGTCTCTAACATCGCCTTCCTCCTGAAATACTCGCGTTTCATACTTATACGCACGACCCGGGCGAATGGCCTCAGAGCGGGATTAGAGGTCCCCCCGTAGCGACGCCCCCGGCCTCGAGGGGTCGGGGGCGCAGGTTCCCTCTCTGAGGACCGTCTAGCGGGCTTCGATCATGTCGGCGATCAGCGGGTAGCGGTACTCGCCGTCCTTGCTCACGCGGTAGGCCGCGTAGGCGCTCTGTACGAAGGGGACCACCGAGATCAAGGCCATCACAGGGACGAGCAGGAACCCGATTAGGACGAGCATCAAGAGACCTGTCACGGTCCATCCCGAGACCAGGATCACTAGCCACGCAACCTGGTACCACATCGACTGCAAAGCCTGGAAAGCTACCTTGCTTGAACGGTCTCTGTAGATGAGCCAGATGAACAGGGCAGCCACAGGGCCGAGGAACCCTGTGACCAGGTTGAGGAAGATGCTCAGGTGCGCGAGCACCGACCATGTCCTCTCCTCCTGTGTCGTCATCGTCACGGGTCCCTGCTCCTCGGCGACATGGTCTTCTACGCCCGCGTCTTCGGCGACCCCGTAGTTGTGGTCCTTCGCTTCCATCGTTACTCCTCTCTGTTGCTCAAGCGTCTACATCAACAAAGTACTCCCGGAGCGATCTTTCGGCATCGGTCCCGGGACCGAATGTGGGTAGGTCCGTGGGCCCAGCTTTTATAGATGGCGAAGAGACCTGGAGCGTGGCAGACTCAGTGCGTAGAGCAGATGGTGAGATCTCACGACGACCACGAAGCCAGCCTCATGAACGAAGGACATCCCATCTTCGCGGCGCTCTACGGCCCGCTAGACTTCTGCATCGAACGATTGTGGATGGGAGAGCGCAGGGCGCGTCTGCTCAAGGGAGCCCGCGGCGCGGTGCTCGAGATCGGGGGCGGCACCGGCGCGAACCTCCCTTACTACCGCGACGTAGAGAGGGTAACCGTCACCGAGCCCGACCCTTTCATGCGAAAGAGACTTGGCACGAAGCTCGCAGACGTGCCCGTCGAGGTCTCGGTGGCGGGCACGGAGGCTCTCCCTTTCCCGGAAGGGAGCTTCGACACCGTGGTCACGGCGCTCGTTCTGTGTACGGTCCAGGATCAGGGGTCGGCGCTTGAGGAGATCTGGCGCGTCCTGCGTCCGGGCGGAAGGCTACTCTTTATCGAGCACGTGCGCGCCACTGGCGCCACGGCCCGCTGGCAGGACCGCATAGAGCCTCTGTGGGGCCGTATCTTCGGCGGTTGCCATCCCAACAGGGAGACCGTCGCCGCCATCGGGGAGGCAGGGTTCGAGATAGAGATGTTCGAGAGCTTCTACCCGCCGATACCACTCTCCGGGCTAATGCCCCACGTCATGGGCTCGGCGACCGTCAGGCTCGCGGCCTGAGCACCCGGCGAGGACTGTATGCTAGGATCATCGCGCCGATGAGTACCCAAGCGCATTCTCTATCCCGATGATGAGCCGCAGGAGGGGTCTGATCTTCGCGCTCGCGCTCGCGCTCGTCGTCTTCGTGGCCGACCAGGCGATCAAATCCTCCATCGAGGGTTCGATGCGGGTCGGGGAGAGCATCGTCCTCGTGCCCGGCTTCCTCAGCCTCACGTACATAAAGAACGACGGCGGAGCCTTCGGCATCCTCGGCGGGAGCCAGATACTGCTCCTCATCGGGAGCGCCGTCGCCGTAATCGTAGTCCTGTGGATGCTCCTCTCGGGGAGGCCGACGAGGTTCACGATGCTCGGGTGCGGCCTGATCCTCGGCGGCGCGGCAGGCAACCTCCTCGACCGCCTCACCGCAGGAGAGGTCACGGATTACGTCCACTTCAGCTTCTGGTATATCTTCAACGCCGCGGACGCCGCGATAGTCGTCGGCGTCGGGCTACTGCTCCTCTCGGCCCTCCGTGGCCCCGAAAAGCGTTAGGCGATCACCGGCCCGCTAAGTTATCGGCGTGGACTGGTCGCTGACCATCCGCCACACTCCGTCGCGCCGAACCCACACGGAGACGTAACGCGCCTGGTAGTCGAAAGATCGTCCGGCGTTCTCACCCCTCGCCCGCCAGCGTCCGACGACGAAGGCCTCTCCATAAACCCGGACGAGGTGCTCGTCGCTGTTTGCCTCTCTCCAGTGACGCTCACCTGACAGGAACGAAGCGAGGACCTGCTCTTTGTTCACCGTATTGCCTCTGGCGTCGATCTGGAGATAGTCAGGATCCATCAAACGATCGAGCGCAACGGCGTCGAGTTGTAGGTGGGCGAGGAGCCATTCGCGTTCCGCAAGGAGTACCTGCTCGACCGCATCCACCTGTGTTGCTAGCGCTCGGCTTCGCCGGAGACTCGATGGGGGGTCTCTGGTTGTTTGTCCTCTTCTTTCTCTCTAAGCTGTCTGAGGATGCCGCCGGCGAGGAGGATGTCGCGCTCGCGCTGCGAGAACTCGGCGAGGAGCGTCACCTCGTCGTCCTCTTTTTTCAAAGGAACTTCTTCGTCGCCGTTCTCCAGACGCTTCCGGATCTCGGGCAGCTCCCACTTCTGTCCCTGCTCGAACCTGTCGTAATCCGACTCGTCCTTGAAGCGCAGCGGGAGGAGGCCCTGGGAGATCAAATTCCTGCGGTGGATGCGGGCGAAGCTCTTGGCTATGACGGCCCTGATGC
>CADDZK010000058.1 GCA_902812425.1 Actinomycetota bacterium | reverse complement strand
CACCACGGTTACCCGGCAGGTGATCTCCAGCGCGACCCCGCAGAGCTCGCCCTGCCCCTGCCTGGCGTGGCAATCACCGGTGTAGACGAGGGCACCTGAGTTCCACACGGGCAGGTAGACGGTATTCTTAGGCTTCACGTCAGGCACGTCCATGTTGCCTCCGAAGGGGCCTGGGGCTAGGGCGGTTATCGCCTCCAGGTCGGGGGCTACGGCCAGGGTTCCCAGGAAAGGCTCCCATGGAAGTTCCACACCGAGCTCCTCGTTGACCAGCTTGCTCCCACCGTCCACGAGGTTCCAGATCCAGACCCTCTCTGGGAGCGGCTCCTGGAGCGTCCTGGTGAAGTTGGTCGAGGTAAGGCCGCCGAAATAGGGTATGAGGACGCTTACGGCGAAGTCTCGTGTGGGCTCTATGCTCTCGATGTGAACGGCGAGGGTGTCGCCCGGCTCTGCTCCTTCCACGTAGATAGGCCCCGTCTGGGGATTCAGGAACTTGGCCGTGGCGAGGGCACGGCTCGGGAGGTCTTCCTTCTTTGTTATACGGCTCTCGAAGGCATCGTCTGTATGGATGGTCACCCGTTCTCCTGGCTTCACCCTGGCTACGGGCTCCCGATACGGGTTGAAGACGTAGCTGTAGTCTTCGGGGACTACCTCAACCGTGCCGCCCTCGTTGGTCTGCATTCGCGCTCCTCCTCGTGTCGCTCCTGATGATCTCCTCTGCGCCAGCGGGTCCATAGTAGCGACCTCCGGTCACTGTGGTAAGGGCGATGTGGAGCGGCGGACCGATGTCGTCGTGGCCGGTGATCAAAGGGCCGTGGGGAGGATGGGGAGAACACGGCCCTTATACGGCGAATTGTAAGCGGGACATATCGCATTCCAACGGTAAACTGAATATGGGAATATCCCGTGGATCGCTGTACTTGAGATAATGGGCGACCGTTGCAGGGTCAGGAAGTTTGGAGGGTTTATGGATATAGGCATAGGGTTACCGGCGACGATACCAGGGACGGGGGGCTCACTGATCCTGGAGTGGGCCGGGCGGGTTGACTCCGGCCCCTTCTCCAGCCTCGGCGTCCTCGACCGGCTGGTCTACCCCAACTACGAGCCCCTTGTTACGCTGGCTGCCGCTGCTGCGGTAACAGAGCGCGTGCGCCTGATGACCACGGTGCTCATCTCTCCGCTGCGCGGGGCGGGTGTGCTGGCGAAGCAGGCGGCCACGATAGATGCGTTGTCGGGAGGACGTCTCACTCTGGGGCTCGGGGTCGGAGCGAGGGAGGACGACTTCAAGGCGGCCCCTGCATCCTTCGACGACAGGGCCCATATCTTCGAGGAGCAACTGGACCTGATGAGGCGCGTCTGGTCAGGGCGACCGGCGAGCGAGGAGGTCGGACCCATAGGACCGCCACCGGCGCGGCAGGGAGGTCCCGAGCTGCTGATAGGCGGCTACTCGCCACCGGCCATCAGGCGGGCAGGACGCTGGGGAGACGGCTTCATAAGCGGGGGCGTGCCCGACCCCGACCAGGTACGCCAGATGTTCGACCTCGTGGAGCAATCGTGGAGGGACGAAGGCAGAGAGGGCAGACCGCGGCTCGTCGCATGCCTCTATTACGCCCTCGGCCCGAACGCCGAGCGCGGGGGAGATTACATCCGCGATTACTACAGCTACTTCGGGCCGGCGGCCGATGACATGGCGAGATCCATCCCTTCCACCCCTGAGGTGATCGGGGGTCTCATCCAGGGCCTCGAAGATGTCGGGGCGGACGAAGTGGTGTGCTGGCCTACGGTGGCAGGGTTGGATCAGGTGGATCGTCTCGCAGAGATCGTCGGCTGATCCAGGTACTGTCTATCGACCAGAGGGCCGCAGCGTATAATCGCGGCGTTACGGGAGATTACGGAGGCGAGTGATGGACCGAGAAGAGAAGCGGGACGAAGCAGGTGAGCGAGAGGATCCCCGAAGCTTCGAGAAGATCACCCGCGAAGAACGCGAAGAGCAGAGTCCCAGAATAGCCGAAGAAGGGACCGAAGAAGATCGTCGGCAGTGGCAGCAGACTCGCGACCTGCGCGCAGAAGCGGAAGAATCTCCCGAGAACGAGCGAGAGGACCGGGACGGGTAGGCACAGATTCCCTTACGAAGCTGCTGGGCTGTCGTAGCCTCTATAAGCCATGACGCGTAGGTTATACAGAGGCGACCCCCTGACGCAGGGGGAGCGAGAGGAGTTCGAAGACGACCTCATCGCCTTCTGCGACCGTGAGCTCGACCTCCTCGGAGAGATCGGCGGCCTCGACGTCCTCTACGCAGGAGGCTCCTCACCGCTCTGGATCGAGGGTCTCAGCCAGCGGATCGGGGAGGACGGCACCCTCACGGCCATCGACCTGGACGAAGACCGCATAGCACAGGACTCTCTGAAGGAGGCCGACCTCGCCGCCCCCGTCCGTCTTCTCGCCGCAGACGTCTTTTCGATACCTTTCAGCCGGGGCACCTTCGACCTCGTCTATTCCTCCGGCCTCTTCCACGAGCTGGACGTAAGAGAGAAGGGGGCGGAGGATGCGCTCGCAGCGCTCCGCTCCGTAGTACGGCCCGGCGGTAGGGTAGCGACGGACGACTTCGTAGACTCCGAGCCTGCGATCCAGCTCGAAGACGAGGGGCTGGAAGCGGAGCTGATACGCGAGGCGTACGGGAGGGATCTCTACGGGATCGGACCCCCAGAGCGTCTCGTCGCTTTGCACGAAGAACTGCTCGCCTGTGTGCGGTGGCGGTTGTCGCCTCCGCGGAGAATCCGTCACCTCGAAAAGCTCGTCCTTGCAGAGAAGGAGCCCGCGGAGTTTTCCTCGCTGCCTGATGCGACCGCGCGGAGGCTACGCGAGCGCCGCGAGTCCCTGCGGGGTCGCATACTACGTGAGGGCTACACGCGCCCTGCCACCCTGTACGTCGAGGGTTTGGTAGAGGGTGCCTAGAAGATCGTCCAAATGGGTGATGCGCCCGTGCCGGAAGGAGGTCATCATTCTTCCGGTGAGCGAGAGACGTCAGATCGGAGCTGGGAGGGCCGCATGACCCTCATCGGGCTGAGGTCCGTAGAGAAATTCTACGGTGGAAGGGCAGTGCTGCGCTGCCTTGAGATGAAGGTCAACGCGGGGGCGAGGATCGGGCTCGTCGGCGGCAACGGCGCCGGCAAGTCCACGGTGCTTCGCATCCTCGCCGGCACGGAGGAGATCGACGGGGGCGAGGTGATCCGACGCCGCGGGTTGAGCGTCGCCTCTCTGCCCCAGTACGTCGAGGGTGATGGGCGCACGCCGATGGCGGTCGTGCGCGCTTCGCGGCCCGAGATCTCCGACCTCCAGAGGGATCTGGAAGCGTGCGAGGAGCAACTAGGCGCGCCCGAAGTCGCGGCTGACCTGCGCAGGATGCAGCGGGTCCTCGAACGCCAGGAGCGGCTCCTGCGGCGCTTCACGGAGCTAGGGGGTCCAGGCTTCGAGGGCGAGACGCGCGGCTACCTGAGGTCTCTGGGCCTCGGTGAGGCAGACGTCGAGCGCCCGATGAGGGATCTCAGCGGCGGGCAACGCAAGCTCGCGGTCCTGGCCTCGTGCCTCGCGCGGCGTCCCGACGTATTGCTCCTCGACGAGCCCGAGGCCCACCTCGACGCCGAACGCAGGGAGCGACTGGAGGCCATAGTCCGCGCGTTCGATGGCGCCGTCGTCGTCGTCTCCCACGACCGCTACATGCTCGACGAGACGGTGGAGGAGATCGCCGAGCTAGAGGAAGGCAGGATCACGTCGTGGCCCGGCAACTACTCCGCCTACACCGTGGCGCGCGAGCTCAAGCTCAAACGCCAGCAGCAGCGCTACGTTTCGCAACAGAAAGAGATAGCGCGGCTGGAGGAGGCGATCCGACGCTTCAAGCTCTGGGCCAGCATGGTGGTGAACGAGCGCCACATCAAGCAGGCCCGCAACAAGCAGCGCCAGATCGACCGCATGGACAAAGTCGAGCGCCCCGTACTTGAACGGCGCAAGATAGGGCTGGAACTTCGTGGCAGGATCAAGGGCGGCAGGAACGTGGTCGAACTGCACGAAGCGAGCGTCGCCTTCGACGATGACCCTGTCCTGATCGGGGTCGACCTGACCGTCTCGCGCGGCGAGCGTCTCGGGATAGTAGGTCGAAACGGCGCGGGGAAGAGCGTGCTCGCGAAGCTCCTCGCAGGCGTCCTCTCTCCAACGGGGGGCGAACGCAAGGCGGGACCATCTATAGAGATCGGCTACCTTGCGCAGAACGACGAACCGCCGTCCGGCGCCTCGCCACTGAGCCTCGTGCGCGACGCGAAGCCTATGTACGAGGGAGATGCCGTGAAGTTGCTGGGACGCTTTCTGTTCCGCTACGAGCAGGTGCGGGACCCTGTGACCGCCCTGAGCGGGGGAGAGCGCACCAGGTTGCAACTGCTCCTGATCATGCTCAGGGAGCCGAACTGCCTCGTACTCGACGAACCGACCAATCACCTCGACATAGACTCACTTGAGATCCTCGAAGCGGAGCTGGAGAGGTTCCCAGGCACGGTGATCTTCGTCTCCCACGACCGCTACTTCCTCGACCGCATCGCCGACGGTATAGTCGAGGTACGCGACGGCGAAGTGAACCGCCACGAAGGCGGCTACAGCGACTGGAGAAGGAAAACACTTCAACCCGTCAGCTAGTCATCAAGTCAGCCGGCGTGTTAGCGGCACCGCCCATACCTGCGAACCCGGCAAAGAATCACATAGAGAGCGCCCGTCCAGATACTTAGCCGGCTAACGAACCTTGAAGAGAGCTAAAATGCTGACAGGCTGAAGTGCTGACAAGCGGAGGCCTAAAAGGCCGGAGCGTGCTGATGAGCCGCCGAGCAGAGGGAGGCGGCGTGCTGGCAGCTATCTCTCCAGGACTATCGTTACGGGGCCGTCGTTGACGAGTGCCACGTCCATCATCGCCCCGAAGCGACCCGTTTCGACCTGACTTACGCCCGCCGAGCGGAGCCGCTCGCAGAAGTAGTCGAAGAGGTGTGCGGCCTCTTCGGGAGGGGCTGCGCCGACGAAGCTAGGGCGCTTGCCCTTGCGCGTATCCGCGAGGAGGGTGAACTGCGAGACGGCGAGGACGGCGCCCCCTGTGTCTCTGACGCTGCGGTTCATCTTCCCTTCTGCGTCGACCATGATCCTGAGCCCGGCCACCTTCTCTGCCAGCCAGTCTGCTTCGGACCCGCTGTCTCCTTGTGCTACGCCGACGAGTAGGAGGAGGCCGGGGCCAATCTCTGAGATCCTCTCTCCTTCGACCGTTACGGAGGCCTCTTTGACGCGCTGCAGGACGATACGCAAAGCGTCTCTAGAGGGGTTGGCGTCCGGCGTAGCCGGCGTCGAGATCGTGCCAGTACTCCACGCGTTCCTCGGGCGGGTGCCAGCAGAGGAAGACGACGCGTCCCTCGCGCTCGTGCGGGAAGTCGAGCAGGCCCATGTCCAGGTCCTTGAGGACGACGCCGAGCTCGCTGATGCGCGCTATCGTCACGTAGAGGTTGTACGCCTCGGCGCCGTACTCCGAGGCCGCGCTTCCGCCGCCGTTCCCGACGGCGGCCCTCAGGACGGGCTCCATGTGAGGGGCCTTCTCGCGCAGGACGTCGCGGTGGAGCGCGACTTCGTCCAGAATCTCCCGGAGCGTGGGGAGGAGGGCGTTAGCTTCTTCGACGGTGAAGAGCCTCTGGAAGGCGGGGTCCACGCCTGGGGGTTCTCAGCGGCCCACGGCCAGGCGGTCCGCGAGCATATCCGGGAGGCCTGCGGCCCTGATCTTGGCCTGGGCTTTGCCTATGTCGTACTCCACGAAGCGGTAGGTAACGCTCTCGCCGTCGGCGATCACGTACGAGGCGAAGGTATCCCCGTCGCGGGGCTGGCCCACCGAGCCAGGGTTTACCAGGTAGGGACCGCCGGATCGGAGATCCAGGGTGTGCCCACCAGACATCGCTCCGTTCGGGGAGGGGGCGACGGTCTTCACGTGCGTGTGGCCGAAAAAGCAGATCGGGATCTCAGGGTACTCGCTCTTCAGAAGAGCGAGGTTCTCCTCGGCCGAGATCCTGTTGATGATGTACTCGTCGGGGTCGCGGATGGAGCCGTGGACGAAGAGCGCCTCGTCGGTCTGCATCATGCGCGGCCTCGTACGCAGGAACCCGGCGTTCTCCTCGCTCAGGTGCTCGCGTGTCCAGAGTACCGCCGCCGCCGCTGTCGGGTTGAACCAGTTCAGGTCCGTCTCTAGGTCGGTCACGGCGAGGTCGTGGTTACCCGAGATCGTCGGCATCTCCAGAGAGCGCACCACGTCGCAGCACTCATCGGGGTTGGCGCCGTAGCCGATCACATCCCCCAGGCAGTAGATAGTCTGTACGTCCTCGGGCACGTCTCGCAGGACGGCTTCGAGGGCCTCAAGATTTCCGTGGATGTCCGAGATCACCGCGTACATACAGGGTGCGGCGTAGTTTATACGTTGGGTGAGCGATTTCAATCGCCCTTCCTCGGTTCACCCTCCGTTGAAGCGCCGCGGGCCTTAAGGTAACATCTTCGGGCGGTTCCCGCTCTTGCGCGGGCCTGTAGCTCAGGGGATAGAGCAACGGTTTCCGGGGCCGTGTGTCGCAGGTTCGAATCCTGCCAGGCCCGCATCCTTATTCAGGTAGTCCATGATCGGTACCGTCGGTGCGCTCGAGCCGCCACGTCCCGTCGTCGAAGGCGTAGAGGACCTCTTCCCGCTCGGGGTAGTGGACGATGTCGGGCACAGCCCCTGAGCCGAAGATGAGGAAGGAGCAAGGCGTCCCCGAACGGTTCACGACCTGGTGGGCGTTGGCCGCGCCCGCCGGCCAGCACGCCGCGTCGCCGGGGTGGAGCAGGTGGGGACCATCCTCCTCGATAACGGTAGCCTCACCCGAGAGCACGTAGAGCAACTCGTCCTCCTCTTCGTGCCAGTGGCGGTCGGAAGAGCGCGAGCCCGGTTGCAGCGTCTGGACATGGGCGACGAACTGGGTCAACCCGCCCTCCTCGGAGAGGTGCACCGACTCGCGGGCGCCGTACATCTGCGCATCTTCTTCGGTTCCCCGGTCCACCGGCGCCTGGTCTTTTCGGATGATCATATTGACCCTCTCAAGGTGCGTGTCTGCAGAAGAACCTAACTTTGCCTCCCTCGGAGCACGAGCGCAAGACGGGTTCCATGCGAGGTCCTGCCGTGCGTGGAGAATAGATTCTACGAGGTTCGCCTGTCATGGGAGGGTCTCAAAGACCCGTTGCCACGAAGCCGTACTACAATGTGCACCTGGTATGAGCAACTGTAGAAATGAACAGCAAAGGTACGACCGTGAGTAAGAGCAGTACGCTTGCGTCCCCCCGCACACTACTGGCCTTGATCGTAGGAGTAGCCATCGTTGTGGCCGCTCTTCTGGCCGTCTTGAGCCAGTTGGGCGGCTCAGGAGGGGGTTCTTCCAAAGATGCCGGCAAGCTCTACTCCGGCATACCTCAGAACGGTACGACCCTTGGCAAGAGCGACGCTCCCGTCACGATCTACCTCTACGAAGACTTCCAGTGCCCCGTCTGTGGCCAGTTCAGCCGCGAGACCTTCCCCGAGGTAGTGGACCGCAGCGTGAGGGGCGGAGAGGTCAAGGTAGTCTCGGAACCGCTTACGTTCATAGGATCCGACTCCGTGCCTGCTGCCAGAGCTGCCCTCGCTGCGGGGAAACAGAACCGCTACTGGCCCTACGCCTCGCTGCTCTTCGAGAAACAGCAGCGGGAGAATTCCGGCTACGTGACCGACGAGTTCCTCAAGGGCCTGGCCGAGGACACACCGGGACTCGACACGGGCAAGTGGAGCGCCGACCTGAAAGGGAGCTCCTTCACCCAGGAGCTACAAGCTGCGCAGGCCAAAGCGCAATCCTCAGGGGTAAACGCGACGCCGACCCTGGTTTTCAGCGGCCCCGGCGGGCAGACGAAGCTCGTGGGATTGCACACCTACTCTGAGATCTCGGACGCGATAAACCAGGTCGATGGCTCCTAGAACCAAGGACGGGCCTACCCTGCGAATCGCGCTCGGTGTGCTGGCGGTGGTTGGGCTCGTGATCGGCACGTACCTCACCTGGACCCACTTCGTGGGTGTGCCGCCGGTCTGCATCAGCGGGAGCGGTGGCTGCGAGACCGTGCAGTCGAGTCGCTACGCCACCATCTTCGGGATTCCGGTGGCCACGCTCGGGGTCGTGGCCTACGCCGGATTGCTCTTCTCGGCCGCGCTAAGGAGCGAAGTCGGGATCTATCTGGGGTTCTTGATCTCACTCGTCGGGACCCTCTTCAGCGCGTACCTCACTTATCTCGAAGTGTTCGTGATTGGCGCCCTGTGCCAGTGGTGCCTCGCGAGCGCCGCTGTCATGGTCGCCGCCCTGGTGTGTGCCGCAGTCAGGGCCAGGCTGCTAACACAGGCACGGTAGCCGCACGTCTATTGGGCTGGGTGTGTGGATAAGACGAGTCTCAGGAGTCCGGTTCGGATACGGTAGCCCGTCGCGTACGGAGAACTGGCGCCCGGATGGCCTCGACGAGTTGGCTCCGGATCTGGGGCGGTGGCATCATGGCGCATGACGAGAGGGACACACAAAGGAGGATTCGTGGCCGACCCCGAGAAGAACAAGCAGACGGTGCTCGCCTACTACAACATGGCATTCAACGACAGGAAGCCCGCCGAGGCGGTGGAAAAGTACGGTGGATCGCACTATATTCAGCACAACCCCCAGGCCGCCGACGGGTTCGAAGCGTTCATCGAGTTCGTCCTGGGCTTCGCGGAGCAGTTCCCCCAGTTGAGCCTCGACATAAAGCGCGCCGTTGCCGAGGGCGACCTGGTTGTAACGCACAGCCTGCTGAAGACCTCGCCCGAAGACCGCGGCACCGCCGCAGCGGATTTCTTCCGGTTGGAGGACGGTAAGATCGTCGAGCACTGGGACGTCCTGCAGCCCGTACCGGAGAGCGCAGCGAACGACCACCCCATGTTCTGATGGCCACGGGATGCGGTGGCGTGCCTGGGCTGAGAAATAGTCCCTGTTCACCCGAGCGCGCGGAAGGTTGATTCCACCAACGCGAGCTTCAGCATCCCGCATGTCCCCACGAAGCCGGAGAGAGCCGCTTGGCGCCGGTCTTAGGGGGTGCCACGGATTCCGGTGGAGCACACACGGGCGGCTACGGTTTGCAGTCCCGCGTGTCGTAGATTCGAAGGGTTCGCGGCGCGCTCCCGGTCCTCGCGGGTTACAATCCGCTCCTGTGTTTGAAGTCGAGGACAGGGCGGCGGTTGCGACGGAGGTCTCACTCGTGCTCGCCGCAACCTTCTGGGGGCTGAACTTCGCAGCGACCAAGTACGCAGCCGCGACCATCTCGCCCCTGTTGCTCGTCGCCCTGCGGTTTACGGTGGGTGGTCTGTTGCTATTTCTCGTCCTGCGCATTATCGAGCCGAAGAGCCGCCTCGCGCGGAGGGATGTGCTCCCGATGGCGGCCCTGGGTTGCTTCGGGGTGGCGACGGCCCAGACGGGCTTTACGTTCGGCGTCAGCCTCTCGAGCGCGGGCAGCACGGGCCTCATCTTCGCGACCGCGCCGGTCTGGGGGCTGCTCCTGGGCGCGGTCCTCGGGCTGGAGCGACCGACCTGGAAGGGTGTGCTCGGCGTCGGGCTCTCCATCGTGGGGGTGGCTCTCGTCGTCCTTGACGGGCTCACTTCGGGGAATGCCAGCCTCGTCGGGGACCTGCTCGTCCTGCTCGCCGCCGTCTGCGTGGGCGCCTACGCCGTGCTCTCGATGCCCTTGCTGGAGCGCCACACGCCGCTCGCCGTCGCGACCTACCCCGTCCTGTTCGGGATGCCGTTTCTGCTGCTCCTTACATCACCGCAACTCTTGAGCCTGCAGTGGGGGAGCGTGGGGGCAGGGCCGTGGGTCGCGCTGGCCTACTCGGCGGTCTTCGCCACTGCTTTCGCTTTCTCTGCGTGGCAGAGGGGCATAAGCCGCATCGGGGCGAACAGGGTGCTCGTCTACCAGTACCTCATCACCGTCGTCGGGGTCACCTCGGGGATCGTCTTCTTCGGAGAGACCCTGGGGATAAACAAGATCGCGGGTGGGATCGTGATCCTGCTCGGCGTCTACCTCGCTCGCCGGCAGTAGAGAGGATTCCAGGATTCGGGCAGAGGGGTCAACGCCATCTAACCTTGACCATCACTGGCGTGAGGGGTCTCTCTTTGTTGGTGACGAAGATCGTGCGCTCCTCTCCCGGCTCGAGGTCGAAATAGTTGTCCGAGAAGCGGGTCGCCCCGTCAGGGACTTCCAGATGGACGAAGTACGCATAGGTTGACGACTTGAGATGAACCCTCAACCCGTGCTCCCCGGTGGGGATGATATCCACGTCCGGCTCGACCAGGGTGCGCCGCAGGTCTTTGATGGCAGCGAAGAAGTGACGGTTGGCGGGGAAGCGCTCGCGGGCCGAACTCACCGAGAGGTAGCGGTCGGGGGCGCCGGATGCACGGTCCGAGGACCAGCGCGCGACGGTGAGACTGGCGTTCGCGGGGACGCGCGTCCCGAGGTCCTCTTCCCAGATGATCTCCCCTTCGAAGGTCGCCAGACGCACAGTGAGGTGGTCTTCTAAGTGGGAGAGGGAGTCGTTGGTGAGCCAGAGTTCTATGGAGCCGTCGGGCAGCGCTTTGAAGGAGGCGAGAATGGGGGAGTAGGCGCGTCTGGCGTAGTAGTAGCCGGCCTTGCCGAAGCCGTTGTAGTCGATGACGCTCCAGGAGAGGACCGGCCAGCAGTCGTTCAGTTGCCAGAAGAGGGTGCCCGAGCAGTGGGGCTTGCGGCGCCTGAAGTGCTCGATGGCGAACTTCAGGCCCTCTGCCTGTGAGATCATGCTGAAGTCCACGTACTCGTCCAGATCTTTGGGCAGACCCGTCACGGTCTGCATGAGGTTGTCTCCCTTGTTCTTGGGATCGTCCTTGTTATGGTGGTCCATCGAGGGGCTGTGGTGGTAGAGCTGATCCTCCGGTATGGCGCGGCGAAGGGTCTCGCGGACGGGGGCCGCGTGCATCCCGAACTCGCTTATAAACCTCCCCATGTCCTCGGCGTAGCGAAGGTATGAGACATTCTCCGGGGTCGGGTCCTGGCGTGACTCCTCACCGAAGTGGCGCGGGAAGTTGCCGTGCCAGACCTCCCAGTTGTGGACGTTGCCCTGACGGCGGTCGTTGTGATCGTCGCCCCCGAAGGGGCTCCCAGGCCAGTACGGGGTGCGCCTGTCGAGCTCGGCGACGACGCGGGGAAGAACGTCGTGGTAGTAGAGCGCGCCAGGGACGGTCGTGTCCTCGCGGTCCCAGAACGTGCGGTCGTGGATCCACTGGTTCTCGTTGTTGCCGCAGAGGAGCGCGAGGCAGGGGTGGCTCCGCAGACGGCGCACCTGGTAGCGGGCTTCAGCCTCGACCTCGGCGACGAAAGAGGCCGGTTCTTCTGGGTAGACGGCGCAGGCAAACATGAAGTCCTGCCAGACGAGGAGGCCCGTAGCGTCGCAGAGGTCGTAGAAGACGTTTTGCTCGTAGATGCCGCCACCCCAGACGCGCAGCATATTCATGTTCGCGTCGCGGGCCGCGGAGATCAGGGTCTCGTATCGCCCCTCCGGGATCTCACCGACGAAGGAGCCTGCGGGGATCCAGTCCGCACCGCGGGCGAAGATGGGGACGCCGTTGAGTACGAACCGGAAGAAGCGCGTCCCTGGCTCGTCGGGGTCCGGTGATTGGTCCAGCTCCAGCGTCCTTATTCCGACGCTCAATACGTACGAGTCGAGCACGTCGCCTTCCTGCAGCAGATCCACCCTCAGACCGTACAGCGTGGGCTCGCCGAGGTCGTGGGTCCACCAAAGGCGCGGGTTCTCCACCGTCAGGTAGGCCGTGAGGATGGAATCTTCGCCGTCGAGTACGAGAGAGCGCTCTGCGGCCCCGCTTCCGTCCCGGTCGGTGAGCGTGACGGCGGCCTCTAGTGGGCCTTCCGTCGCGAAGCGCCCGGCCTCGACGCGCACGGCGACCGCGGCCCGATGGCCCTCTGGGTCTACGTCCAGGGTGTAGAAATGGACGCCTGCGATGGTGGCGCGGCGTTCGCGGCGAAGCTCGACTGGGCGCCAGATCCCAACCGTCGGGAGCCTCGGTCCCCAGTCCCACCCGAAGCCAAACTGCGCCTTGCGCATAGAGACGCGCTCGGGGTTTCTTCCCCACTGGTCGGGGTGCTGCTCGCCCGCGTGATCTAGCGGTCGGTCGAAGAGGACGGCGAGGGTGTTCTCTCCTGGGCGTAGCTTTTCTCCGACGTCGAAGATAGCTTCGCGGAACATGTTGTGGTGTTCGCCTAGCTCTTCACCGTTCAGCCAGATGGTCGCGAAGGTGTCGAGGCCGTGGAAGACGAGGCGCAGCCGCTCGTCTGGTCCGGGTGGTTCTTCAGGGCCTTCGAAGCTCATCCTGTACCACCACTCGCGGTTCTCGATCCAGGCGCACCTGTTCTCGTTGCGGTCGTAGAAAGGGTCATCGATGCGTCCTGCGTCGAGCAGAGCCCTGTGTACGTCTCCAGGGACGCGGACGGGGATCCAACCTTCCTCCTCGAAGCGCTCCTCGAAGGCTCCGGCCCTGATCCCCTCGCCGGGGGCGAAGTCCTTGAGCCTGGCGTGGTCGAACATTGGGTTCCCGCCGTTCCCTACGATTCGCTCCCTTCGGCGGAACGTGCTGTCTTCCATTGCGGCGAATCTTCTGAGAGCTGCATGAGTTCGATCTGGTTCCCGTCGGGGTCGCGCGTCCAGGCCTGCCAGTTGCCGTCGACGGCGACTATCGGCTCGCGGTCTATTGGGGCGCCGTTCTCGCGCAGGTGCTCGACGACTGCATGCACGTCTTCGGTCAGGAGGCAGATGTGCATGAAGCTCTGCGTCCTGTCAGGGTCGGGGGGCGGTCCGCCGGGGAAGATCTCGATAAAGCGGTCGCCCGAGACGTGCAAATATACGAGCATGAGCGAGCCGTCTTCGCGGTGCAGCCGGAAAGCCTCCTCGATGCCGAGCATTCCGTAGAAGCCGATGGTCTCGTCCAGGTCGTGCGCGGCGAAGGCGGGGTGACCGAGGTCTGTGATCATGTGTCCAGCTCCTTTGTATGCAGCAGGCGGGCTATGTCGTTGGCGAAGCGGACTTCGGAATCGTCCTGCGGCTCGTAGCTGATGAGCTTTCTGGCGTTGGTGATGCTCCAGAACTTGCGTGCGTTGTCGGAGACGCCGTAGAAGATGTGGAAAGGGATGCCGTACTCGTCTTCTATGTCCGGCGTCTCGACGGACTTGCAGAAGAGCTGCTGCATGTCCCGCTCGCTGATATACCCTGCGAGCTCGCGGACGTAGCGCTCCGGCGGCCCGTTCTCGAAGCGTGCCGCGTGAGATCGACGCGGCACGCCTATACGGATCTCGACCACCTCAAGCTTTCGTCCGAGGCTGCCGCACTCATACAGGAAGCCGAGCGGTTCGTAGGCGGCTTTGGCCCAGCCGTAGAAGCTGTCGGGGCGCGGATAGTCCTCGGGGGCCACGCGGTCTTTGAGGCCCGCGTAGTCGGGTTGCTCGTACCACTTCGCGGCCTGGTTGGTGCTCGCAGCGACCACGCGCCTCACACCCCCCTCCAGCGCGAGCTGGTAGACGCGCTGCATCATGTCCACGTTGCGCCGCTCGCCTTCGTACTGAGACCTGTGGTCGTCTCCATCAGGCTTGAAGTGCCCGCAGTGCACTACAACGTCCACGCCGGAGAAGAGGGGCTCCAGGGTAGAGTCGTCGTCCGAGAGCAGGTCGAAGACCTCGACCCCTTCGACGCCGTTACCCGAGGCATCCGTGTCCCTGACGTCGACGAGCCTCAGCGCGTAGCGCTCCCGAAATTCAGGGAGTAACTGGCCGGCTATGTAGCCCGTCGTGCCCCTGAGCAAGACCCGCAGGCGGTTCATCGTTGGCGATCCTGCTCGGTCCGGGCGAAGAGGGGTTGGGCGGCGCCAGGCTCCATGTTGTCCTTGAGCTCGGGTAGCCTGCCGTCGGCGAAGGCCCTCTCCTCGGCCTCGAGCCACAATCCCCGCGGCGGGCTGTTCCCCCAGGGCGGACGGTCCATGCCTTCGTAACGGTCGAAGACGACGGGAGGCTGGGCCCATTGCCGCGCGGCGTCGCTTAAGCCGTTCTCCTCCATGCCTGAGCCGGCGTGGAGGGCGAAGTCGAAGGTGTGCTGGCCCTGGTCCGTGTGCCAGTCGCGGCCGGCGTAGACCAGCGGTTCCCCGCCGCCCCAGGCCATCTTCGGGCTGCGCAACAGGGTCCACTGCCAGAGGTCCCCGTCCAAGCTCAGGCTGTAGGCGTCCGCTGTGATGAGGGCGATGTGACGGTCCTCCACCTCTACGCGCGACCATCCCTGCACGGGCCATTCAGCCGGACCTGGGTCGCGCTGCACCCATCCGCCAGGGAGACCGTCTGTCCGCCGTGAGGGAGGCTGCGCGAGGTGCACAGGCATCTGCAGCAGCTTGAAGCGCTCGTTGAAGTTGATCTCGATCCCGATGCGCAGCCTGGGGTCGTCGCGGTGCAGGGTGAGCGTCAGGCGTACCCGCGACTCACCTATAGTTCCGTCGAGCCGCACGCGCGCCCTCAACGGCCCACACTCTTCGACGACCCACTCGCCGCCTCCGAGGACCTCCGCTACGGGCTCGTCGAAGCGGTCGGTATGGAACGTCCAGGTGTCGGTGTGATCGTCGCGCAGGTGCACTCTGATGCCCCCTTCACCGAGGATGTTCCTGCCTTCGATAGAGAGGGCGCCGATGCCCGAGCCGTCCAGGTCGGCGCGCAGGTGGGAGTTGGCGATGTAAGTAGAGGAGACTTCGAGAT
>CADDZK010000057.1 GCA_902812425.1 Actinomycetota bacterium | reverse complement strand
CCTGATCTCCCGGGCCATTGCGGGGATGTCCCTCAAGACGAGCTCCACGAACGCGGTGGGCACACCCTCCCCCTCGGCCTGCAGGATCTCCATGATCTCCTCAGCCTCCTGGCGCGTTGCCTCTACCTCCCGGAGATACATCCCGTCTATGAGCGCCGGCGGCGGGTAATCCGGGTGGTGGTTGCACGCGGCGAGGCGTACTTCGTTCTCGCTCATCGTCTACCTCCTTCGTCGATAAGCCCCTGCACGCCCTGGTGCCTCCACAACTCCCCGTTTACGATCTTGCCGATTAGCCTCTGGGAGACACCGAACTCGGCAGCTAGTCGCTTCTGGCCCACCCCGCCCGCGGCGTATCGACGGCGGATCTCTTCGACTTCCGGTGCGGTCAGTTTCGCCATCCCGTGTCTCTCACCCTTGGCAGTCCGTGCGAGGCGGCGCGGGGTGATGAGCCGGTCCTTGTTGACACAATCGACGCTGTTGTCTTTCGGGGTGCCGAGGAATAGATGATCGGGGCGGACGCACGGCGGGTTATCGCAGTGGTGAAGCACGTGCAGTCCCTGTGGTATCGGGCCGCGAAACAATCTCCACGAGGCTCTGTGAGCCAGCGTCTTGGGCTCCTCGGCGTCCCAATAGAACTTGCCGTAGCCCTCATCGTTTGTCTCGGCAACCCACGTCCAGCAGCCATCAGATTCGGCTGCCACCTTCTCCATAAAGCGCTCGCGGATGGGAGCGGCAAAACGGTGCATTATGTGGTTGCGGTGGTACGGAAGATACCTCTTGGGCTCGCCCTTGACGCGCCCCTTATCCGAGCGGCTCCAGGCCCACACTTCGGTGCGCTCTCCACACCCGCACCAGCAGAATCCATAGGGGATGTCCGTGCTCTGTTCCCACGCCAACCGGTACTCTTCGGGCGTGGTGGGAAGTCGCCCAGCTTCGCTAATCGGCTTTACGGTCACTGTCAAAACGGCCACTCCCCTTTCTCGACAAGCTCCAGGTCCTCGTGGAGTTCCCGGACCAGGTACTCCTCGGTCTCGGGCGTGATGGTCCTCACGGGCTCGGAGGACGCCGCGGCGATCTCCAGCGGCAGCATCGCCGCCCTCATCCACATCTCCCACCAAGCGAGCCACCAGACCATCGCCTACTCCCCTTTCTGCTCGCCAGCACCTTCAAAGGCAGGCATGCCTTCATGCACGATCTGAATCGAGACGGGGGGTATGGGCTGCACGTAGAGGATGCCGAGCTTGAGGTTTCCTCCGCGCGCTACGAACTCCCGCTCCTCGGCGGTAAGCTCCCACACCGAGTACGTGATTGGTGCTCCATCCTGCGCTCCGGCCTGTGCCTCCACGATCTCGCAGGGCAGATCCATGATGTCCGGCGTCGGCCCCTTGTAGGTGAAGTTCGAGCGCTTCGTCTTGATCGGACGCACAGCTACTCCTCTCTGATCTCGCTCAACGGCACCCGGCCCTCTTCCTGGCAGAACGTGCAGGTGGGGTCGCCGCAATACCAGTCGTCCTCGCCGGCGTCGCTAGCTTCGCTTGGATTCGGCAGCGGCCAGCTTCTGATGGCGAGCCCCGGTCCTCCGAGCTCGTCGCAAGCAGAGCACAGACCCGGGCGCGTCCAGTGGCAGGGCTCGCCCGTGGCCAGGTCGATGCATGCCCGCTCGTCTGTGCAGCCGCATACCTCACAGATCATCGCGCCATCCTCGCCAGCTCGATTTCCTGCTCTGGCGTGTCGGCGCACTCAGGGCAGAGTGCATAGCCACCGGTACCGTTCTGACGATGGGGGACCATCTTCCAACCGTCACGGGCAAATTCCAGATGTGCTCTCGGCTGGCCTACCGCCGCGTAACCAACGTGGGAGCATCCCTCGCACACCGCCTGCGTGCCGAATGGTCCTTCCAGCCACGTAACCAACTTGAAGGCGTTGAGGGCGTACTCGATCTCGCGCTTCGTCGACTCGCCTACGTACTTGCCAACGTTGATGACACGAACTTCGTCAGCCAGGTCGATCTTGCGAAGGTGCAGCTCGTCTAGCACCTTTTTGACCTCGGGCGAGTTCTCCTTCTCGGCCTCGTGGTGGACCCACACCCCGCACGTCAGAACGATCTTGCCTTCGAGGGTGAGGCGTCGATTCTCGGCGTCGTACGCCTCGCGAAACCGGGTCGAGCCGAGTAGGCAGACGATCCAGGGCATGGTGCCGGTCACGTCATGCTCTCCTGGAGGACCTGCTGACTCTCCTCGGCTTCAGCCGCAGCGACGACATCCTCGCCCTCGTCGGCTTCGAGGCCCTCAGTGAGCTCCGGCTGCGGATCCGGCCAGAGCTCGAGCTGCTCGGCGAGGGCAGAAGCGAACCTTCTGAAGTCCTTTGTGGGCCTCCAGAAGCCGTGACGCTCTATGACCGCGGGGAACTCGCCGAACTGAGGGCCCTCGATGCGCCACGTCTCCTTCTCGAAGTCGTAGCGGAGGTGGCAGTTGTGGGTTACAATACCATTGGCAACATACCAACCCTGCGAGGTCCGGAGGTTATAGACGTGCCCAGACCAAGACCCGTGATCGACCGCGACCACCTCGTCGAGCGATACACCGGGGGCGCTTCGATAGATGCGCTCCGTAAGGAGTTCGGCGCCAGCCCCGGTGTCCTCAAAGAAGAGCTCATCGCGGCTGGTGTCCCGATCAGGAACCGAAGCGATGCGCAGCGTAACCGGGCCGCCGTCGATCGCGAGTCCGTCCTCAGGGGTCTTGAGAAGGCCCACGCTGCCGTGCGCGGGACCACCCGAAGCGAGGAGACGCTGGCGACGATCGCCAAGGCTAGGGAGCGCAACGCTACCCACGTCTCCCCCGCCGAAGTGGACTTCGCCGAGATGCTGCGAGCGCGGGGATTCGAGGTTCGCCACCAGACGGCTGTTGGGCGCTACAACGTCGATCTGACGGTCAGAGATGTAGGCATCGAGATCATGGGCGGCCTGTGGCACCAGTCCGGGGACCACGCTAGGGGCGCCCAGAAGCGAACCCGCTACATCCTCGATCATGGCTGGCACCTGGTGTTTGTGTGGGTCCATGCCCGCCGCCACCCTCTCAGGCCGATCGCAGCGGAGTACGTAGTCTCCTTCCTCAAGGAGACCCAAGGGGACCCATCCGCGCCCCGTGAGTATCGGGTGATTCGGGGTACCGGAGAGGAGGTTGCCCGAGGCAGTGCGGATCTCGACGAGCTGCCCGGAGTACCAGCGGACGGACGCGGCGTCCACCTTGGGGCCGGTTACAGAGGTGCCCGCCGGAAAGCATAGGATGTGATCTATCAGGCCCTTGCGCTGCTCAGGAGCCATGCCCTCCCACTCGAAGTGGCCGATCGTTACGCAGATCCTCATCGGGGCCTGCTGCTCGGTGATCCAGTTCTTCGGCGGGACGGAGGTTGCGAGGAACGCGTGGATCCCTGTGATCCTCTTGATCTGGAAGAGCGGAGTGGGGCCGCCCTTGGGCTTGCGCATCCTGACCCACTCGATGATGGGACCACGCTCGGAGATCTCCGGGTGGTGGTCGAAGGCGACATCGTGCGCCAGTTCGGCTATGTCTTCAGCGAGTATGTACTCCACTAGATTCCTCCTAAATGGTTGGCGGTAGCTCCGCTGGCGTCACATCCGGCTAGTTCATGGCAGCCTCCCTCTCACAGCGGGACCCGTTGGCCGAGGTTGTAGGTAGCGTGCTTTGAGGTGGGTGGGAACCAGCCGTTCTCCACATGCTGAGACGCTGCGATCGCCGCGGAGAGCAGGCGCACCTCCGCAAGAAGCGTGCGGTTCGTCCTCGGGTAGGTCTGCGTAGGCGTGAGTACCTTGTAGACTCGAGTGCCCCGCACCTCTGCCAGGCCCCAGCCATCAGGGATCTCATCTGGTGAGAGAAGGCCCTTGGGCGTCAGGTACCAACGGTGGGCACCCAGCGCCCCACCCCAGGCGTTGCTAGGAAAGCCTGCGACTGTACCTTCCCGACGTCGGGAAGGCTTGTTGCGGTCGCGGAGGAAGTCAGCGCGGCTCACCTTGCACTCGACCAGCGTCGAGACCCCAGCCCTCCAGCCGATCGCATCGGGACGCTCAAGAGGCGTGCCGTAGCCGGGCTCGAGGAGTACGGCCGTGCACCCGAGCGAGGAGCGCAGCCACAATCCTGCCCGTGCTACGAGTTCGTTGTGAGTCCAGGGGGCTAAAGCGTCCCTCATGCCGGCGGAGCTCCCTGGCGTGAGATAGAGGCGAAGCGCGCCTCCTTCTCGAACCACGCGACCGTCTCCTTGCCTGTCGGCCCATTGCGGTGCTTTCCGACGATGACCTCGGCCGTGCCCTTGGAGTCTGAGTCGGGGTTGTAGTACTCGTCGCGGTACAGGAACATGACTATGTCCGCGTCTTGCTCGACGGCCCCACTGTCGCGAAGATCGGAGAGCAAAGGCCTCTTGTCGTGGCGGTGCTCAACCTCTCGATTGAGCTGCGCAACGGCGATGACGGCGACGTCCAGGTCGCGGGCGAGGACCTTGAGGGACCGGCTGATCTCGGCTACCTCTGCCTGCTTGTCCTTAGGCTTCTTCTCGGTGGTCATCAGCTGCAGGTAGTCGACGACGACCAGCCCTAGCCTCTTGCCGCGGGCCCTGAGGCGTGCCTGGAGGCGCTGGAGCTTGGCGCGCATCCTCGGCACTGTGGTCCCTGCCGAGTCGTCGATAAACAGTGGCGCCTTCGAGATGCGCTCCCCCTCCCTCAGGAGGCGAGGGAAGTCCTCTTGCGCGACCTTCCCCGAGCGAATCTTCTGAACGGGCACTCGTGAGACGGAGGAGAGGATTCGATCGACGAGCTGCTCGCGGCTCATCTCGAGTGAGAAGATCGCAACAGGCTCTCCCATCTCGCCTGCGACGTGCCAGCCCCAACCCAGAGCCATGGACGTCTTCCCCATTGCAGGCCTTGCGGCGAGGACGAGGAGATCTCCAGGAGCTGCTCCGCCCGTGAGACGGTCCACGTCGAAGAGGCCGCTAGGGAGACCCAGCATCTCACCGTCTGACTCGTAGCGGCGCTGCAGGCTCTCCATGGCCTCAGGGGCGAGGTCCTCGAGGGAGAGAAGACCCTCCTCCTCTCGGACGTCTGCAGCTCTCAGGAGCGCCCGCTCAGCTGCGTCTACGGCGGCCATGGGGTCCTCGTAGTCATCCTTGGAAAAACCGATGTCCTCGATCAGGGCGCCGGCGTCGACGAGGCGGCGATAGATGCCGGCCTCCCTCACGGCCTTCGCATACTGCAGGGCGTTCGAGGCGAGCGGCACACTATCCCAGAGCTCGGCCACGTACTGGCGGCCGTCCTTCCATCCTGCAGCGCCAAGGGCGTTTATCACGGTGACCTTGTCGACGGGTTTGCCCTCGCTGAAGACACGAACCATCGCATCGAAAACCGTGCGATGGATTTCAAGGTAGAAGTCCTCTGTAACCAGTCCCGACTCGCCGCAGATCTCAGAGAGCGCCTTCTCGCTGACGAGCATGGCGCCTAAGACCGCGCGCTCGCTCTGCGGGTCGTGAGGAGGCACTCTCGATGCATGCTGATTGCGCAGGCGGCCAGTGCGGTAGCCTTGTGTCATGCCGCACCCTCTTGCTTCATCGCCTTCCTCGCGACGCTTCGGATACGCTCGAGGTTCCGGTAGCGCTCCTCGTCGGTGCCACCGAGACGGGCCAAGATCTTCCACGGTGGCTCCTCGTCTCGGGTAAAGTCCCACCTGCCTGCGACGAAGGCGTATTGCCTGAGGTCGGTACTGCCGGCGTTCTCGTGGTTGCGCAAAGCTTCTATCACGGCCTGTGGCGAGGTCTCCTGGCCCTCTTCTGATTTCGCTGCCGAACCGGCTCCGCTAGCCGGCGAGGGAACCTGGCGGCCTTCTGCTATGTCCCTGGCGGCCTTCTCGAAGAAGTTCCTGAGCCTCAGGTGAAAGTTTTTGGTCTTGCCAGGGTTGTCGCGGTGCCAGATCTGGTACTGGCGGACCACGTTGCGAGCATCTACCTGCGGAAACTCGACGCGAAGCTCGCCGAGGAATAGAGCGTTCTTCACCTGATCGCGTGGGAAGTCCTTGACGCGCTTTAGTAGTAGCAAGCAGTGAACCGTGGTGTCGTCAGGGAGCTCCTCATCGGGTGTAGCACTCGCCTCGCGCGCTACTACTGACGGTTCCTCTGACGGTTCCCCTGACGGTTCTTCAATAGTAGGCCCGGAAAAGTTTTCCGGTGAGGTTGCAGTAGTTTTCCGGTTGCTCTGCGTTTCTTTTCCGGTTGGCTCTGCCCTACCGGAAATGTTTTCCGCCTGACTACCGGAATAGTTTTCCGGTTGGTCTGCGCCCCTCCTGGAGGGAGGCTTGAGGCGCTTGGCGGGCGCGAGTAGAACTATCTGGTCTGAGGTCCTCGACCCGTCGCGCCGGCGACGCTCTGAGCGCTCGATTAGCTCGAGGTTGTCCTCGAGGTGGGCGAGGTGCTCACGGACGCTTCTGACCTCCATGTCGCACATCTCGGCCAGGGTGTCCTGGCCGGCTATGCACACCCCGTTCTCGTCAGCAAACTCGGCGATCGCCACCAGCACGGCCTTCGCACCAGGGTTGCCCTTGTAGCGGCCCTTGTATCGGCCCTCCTTGCGGATCTGGCCGCACTGCTGCTCGTAGGCCCAGTGTTTAGCCCAGATACTCATGGGAGCCGCCCCTCCCTCTTGCGGTTGGCGGCCTCCTCGAAGGCGCATGAGAGAAACATCAACTCTTCAGCTGTGCGGTCCTGGGCGACGTTCTCCACCAGGCGCTTCATGCGTGCCCGATCATCGCGGGTGATCCTGGCGTCGGGGATCTCGCGGTCGTTCTCCTCTACGACCGGCCGCAGAGGGCCTCTAGGTACGCCTCTATCTCTCATACCGGAACCGTCCTCGTCTGGACACTGCTCATGGGCGAGACAGCGCCACACTCGGGGCAGACGAACTCCGTGATCGTCTCGACGTTACGAGGCCGGCCTCGATCGGCCTCGGGTTCGCCTGAGCGCACCTCCTCATCGAGCTCCCTGGTCGAGAGCTTCGGCGGGTCTCCGGGCTTCTCGGGTGCGGCCTTCTTGAGGTACTCTTCCTGCTTCTCAGGGGGCAGAGGAGCGACAATCTCGTGGTGCCGGGGACTAAGGAGTTCGTGACGTTTTCCGCGCGGAATACGCCGGCACATCCACCCGAACTTCCGCAGGGTCCTCTCCTGGTACTCGGTGGCCTCAACCATCTGCGGCCAGGTCTCCGGGAAGTGCTCCTGCACGAAGTTGAACCAGTCCCCAAGCCACCAGCAAGAGGACTCGTGCATCCTGAGGAGCACCCGCCCGCACTCGGCGGCCCGCTCTTCGGTGATGTCCTCGGGGAGATCCAGGCTCGTCTCGGTGATCTGCCCAGGGATCATGGGTACCTCGCCGGGCTTCGTCTCGCCCACTACCGAGTGCTCCCATCCGCGGCGTGCCTGACGATCATCTTCGGCGAGCCTGGCGACCCTACGTCGGCCTCCTGGCACGCAAAGCAGCGGCCATCAGTGTTCCTCTCGGCGAGCTTGGCCGGTCCGTCGATCTGAGAGTAGTGGACGCAGTCGGTGTCGTTGACGCAGAAGCGCTCGACCTTGTCCGTAGTGCGGGGCTGCGCGGCGATCTCTTCCGGTTCGGACACGCGCTCGGCTCTCGGCAGGACCGTGACCCTCAGATTGGTCTTTAGGTTCTCGGCCATCTCCTCGACCGAAGTTGACTGGGCACCTTCGTCAGCCGCCTGGCGCTCCTCAGCAACCTGCTCTTTTATGGCGCTGCGCTCTTTCTTCTGGCGCTGCTCCCACTGGCGTCTGTAGGCACGCGTGCACTCTTTACACTTGTTGGAATGACCGTCCTTTTTCGCACGGTTGATCCCGAACTCCGAGAGCGGTTTAGGTCCAACTTCCGGCCCGCACGTGATACAGAGCTTCATCCCCTCGGGAATCTCGAAGTCCTGACGCAAGACATCTTTGGGCTCGATCTCCGCGCCGTCTTTGGGAGGCGGCTCCGCAGGAGGTCTGGGCTCCGTCGTGATCGGTACTACCAGCTCCGGCTCGGGCTCTCCGATCACCGTCCCGCCTTCAGCTTCGCTAGGCTCGACCAGGACGGCGCCGGCGGCCTCGATCCTCGCCTCTCCTGCGGCGATCCACTCATCGATGACCTCGGGCTCGGTGGTCGAGACGACCGGCGAGAACTCGACCCTCTTCTCAACGACGGGCTCAGGTGCAGTCTCGGAGTCGAAGCCGGTGAGATGAAGGGTGAGATCCCACGTCAGATCGTCGCCCTGCTCCTCGCTGAGCTTGAGGCGAGCTTCGGAGAACATGCCGAGCTCGATCGCCATGCCAAGGACCTGGTCGACGCCCTCCCAGTCGCGGCCAGAATAGGTCTTCTTCACGTCACATCCTCCTCGTAGTGATGTCTCACGCCGCCTCCAGGCTCGCGAGGACCTCCACGGGTACCTCGCACTTGCAGTGCTCCCGGAATGGCCCGTGGCGGCGCCACAGCCCCCAGTGGAGGCTCTCCACCGCTTCGGCACTCGAGGCCCTCATGCGCCTCCTCGAGTAGCGCACGATGCGCCCAGGGAGCCCGAGAGCCCTAGCGATCTGTGATTCGCGGATCCCGAAGCTCTTGAGGCAGTCGATGAGCTCCCAGGTCGGAGCTGCGTCCCTCAAGGGCTCCTGGCCGTGCTTGCGCCGGCGATAGGCCTCCGCGTGGCGCCGGCAGTCCTCGCTGTGGGCAGCCGTGCATGCTTCGCACCGGCAGCCGTAGTAGGCGTAGCGAGTGTTCGTGCCGTGCGGTTTCACGATGCCTTCCTCGCATTCTTCTTCTCGGAGCGGCGCCTCAGGGCACCGATCCTCTCTTCCTCAGGGAGCCTCTTCGCCCATCTGCTCAGTGCTCTGGCTTCCTTGACCGGCATGCCCTCGAAGAGGTCCAGCGCCGTCTCCTTGCGCAGCCCGAGGTCCTCTGCGATCAGCTCACACATGCGCTCGTCTGCGATCACAGAGCGCGTCTTCTCAGCGACCGTTACGGGATAGCCCTGGGCCCTTAGCGCCTCCACGGCGTCGAGGGCCTTACACAGAAGCAGGGCAGGAGACTCCGTCACGCCCTGAGCCTCCTGCCCTGCTTCTCATCCTCCCCAGGCTCCTTGTCAGCACGTGCAATGATGCGAACTGCCGCCCAGCACCCTGCGACCGCCAGCATCCCAGCAGGCAGCCACAGCTCGGGTGCTATGCCGAAGAGGTAGAGGCCACCGAGGAAGCCGAGCAGAGCGCCAACAAGTGCTAGTGCGGCGAAGCTAGCGTTCACGTATCCCGCCCCCTGATGTAAGCGGAGCTCTCAGCGAAACCGCGGCCAAGGCCTGCTGCCGGATAGGTCTGCCCGCGTGCCTTCTCGCGGCGCTCTGAGAGAAGCCTTTGCAGCTTCCCGAACGTCTTCTGGACCTCGTAGGCGTGCCTGTAAGCCGCGAGGGAGATCTCCACGCTGGATGCCCCGGGCGTGAACTGAGCGACGGTCTTGCCGTTCGGAGAAAGGACCTTCTGAACGTCCGCATCCCGCTCGACGGCGTATCCCTGCGGGAGATCGCGGCACATCAGCTGATCCCTCCAGCTGCGTCACGCGCAGCGTCCTGAGCGGCATAGCGCGCACAGTCGCGGAGCGCCCAGGCGAGCAGCATGCCCAGATGCCCTGCGTCGGCGTAGTCGATCGCATCCTGCAGAAGTGGCACGAGGATCTCGGGCATCACCCGCCCTCCAGAGCGCCCGCAGCGCCAGCTGAAGTGCTCTATAGCGTGGATGGCATCGGAGAGACGCCCGTAGCGTCCGCCCATCTCCTTATCAGCGTGCTCTGTAAGGAGGATGTTCTCGAAGGTAAGCCGGATCAGGTGCGAACCCTGAGTCAGCTTGATCTCCTCCAGCTCCTCGATCCGGTCTCGGGCCTCGAAGAGGACCTCTGTAGGGGTGGCGCTCTCCTCGTGCCACAGCCCGGTCATGAGAGCTCCCAGTCAAAGTCGTGGGAGCCGCAGACTGGACACCAGCCGTCTGTCTCGGGCTCCGCGAGCTGAAGCGTGAGCCCGTCCTCGTCCGGATAGAGCTCCCCTACCGCGTCCCACTGGTGGCCGCACTCGTCGCAGGTGAGCGTGACCTCATCAGGCTCGCCGTAGAATGGCGACTCGCCTCCGGGGTAAGCGTTGACGGCCATCAGATGCCTTCTTCCGTCGGCTCGGCCTTGGCCTCCTCGATAGCCTTGAGGACCTCGCTGCTGTCTATGTCGTGATCGTCTGCTAGCGTCCAGATAGCTTCGTCCAACTCCCTGACACGACGAAGTAGCGTCAGCCCCACGCACGCAACGTCGTAGAGCGTGTCCTCGCCGGTGCCGAGAGCGCGCTGACGAACCTCGGTGAGGTTGCGCTCAGTCTCTTCCAGCATCAACTCACCTCCGGGTACTCGCGACCGTCCCAGCCCGTGTAGAAGGGCTGCCGGGGCGACTCCTGGCGCGTGTGCGTCCAGTGCGTCCCGCAGTGCATACACCGGAAACTCTTGACCGGGCCGTTGGTCTGCTTGCGGCAGCAGGAGGGCATGTCGCTCGTGGCGACGGAGGTGGTCTGTCCTTCCTCGATGAAGTAGCGGTGAGGAGCGCCCATCAGGACCGAGCCCGATACACATCGGTCCATCCGTAGTACGGGTCGTTGCGGGCCATGAACATCTCGCCTGCGCCCTCCAGCGACTGGGGCACGTGGCCGTAACGCCACGCGGAATGCTCCCGGCGTCTCAAGCCCCCTTCCGCGTAGGCTTCAAGGTAAGCGCCCCTGGCTTCTGGCACGCCGAGCGCGGCCCCTCCTTCCTCAGAAACTCCGCCGGCGAAGCCGTCCGCGGCCCCCACTTCGCCGCCCCACTCGGTGGCTTGGTCGGTCGGGTCGTCGGGGTCCACCATGCCAAGCCGTATCTGCTCGCTGAGATCGAGGTGGTAGCCCATCAGTCCAACCCTCCTGGCGGCACCGGACCAACCGGCTCGACGGTAGTGAGCAAGTCGAGAAGCGCTTGGGCCTCCTCGCCCAGTAGCGTGATCGTGTAGGGGTGGAAGTCCGTGTGGCGGAACTCGGGGTAGTCGCCTCCGTCGTCGTAGGAGCTCGTCGTCGCCGTGGTGACGACGTCAACCCTGAGCTCCCGAGCCGGAAGGACGTTATCCCTCGGGTAGTCGTACTCGGCAACTTCCTCGTCGCTCAGGACGCGGCGCTCACGCGCCGCGGTGATCTTGACCTCCACGATCGCGTCGGTGTTGATGATGCGGTCGCCTACCTGCACGAACCGTATGTCGTCGAGTCTGATGAGGCGGCCGTTCTCAAGTCGCTGGAACATCAGATCACCTCACCGAAGACGTGGCGATGGAAGTCGTCACGAGCAGCCACAAAGCGATCCAGGATCTCCCGACCCTCCCTGGTCCTCGCTCCGCGTCGGCGGCCGTGTGCGCTGTACTGAAGGCTCTCGCGGCGCTCGTCGCGTGCGTCCCTGAGCTCGTCCCAGAGGCGCTCCCCTTCAGCGCACCTGGCGATCACGCGCCGCCCGGAACTCTTGGTCGGCTTCGAGACGACACATCCGCAAGGATTGGTGTCCGTCGGTCCCTCTCCCTTGATGCCTTCGCCCCCCTGGGCGATAATTGGTGTTGCCATGGGAGCCGTACCTCCTGTGGTCGTGCCCCCGGCCTAGACCTCCGGGGGTTTTTGCTTGACAAGGGCATGGTGCCACAGAGCGCAGCGCTTGTCAACAGCTTGGGGACGCTATTTGCAGAATTTGTCTGCAACGTGTAGCATTTGGTGTAGATTTGCGGCTATGCGTCAAAGGAGCGTTGCTAATGTTGACTGTGCGTTGTTACCCTGTCGGAATGACTGATGAGCAGAGGCGGCAGGGCGAAGAGGCGGAGATGACGGAGTTCGGACGCGCCGTCTGGTCCGTCATTCAGGAGCGCGGCGCATTCAGTAGGGCGAAGATCGCCCGCAGGATCGGACAGGAAACGGGATGGGAGCCAAGCCGCCAGGCGATCAGCAACTGGCTCAACGGCGACCGGGAGGTCCCTCGGGATTTTGTCCCCGCAGTCATCAAGACGTTCGGGCTGTCCAAGGAAGAAGCGGTGCGTCTTGAGTACCTCTATTTCTATGGACAAGGCGGCCAAGCGGGCGAGGCATGGAGGCGCGCCCAGGAGGCCGCAGAGCAGGATGATTATGAGCCTGAAGATAAAGACCCGTGACCTCGGCGGCCATCCTGTCGAGGGCTTCTACACGGAGTTTGCGGACGAGCCCACGATGGCGATACAGGCCGGCCTTTCGCATACTCGCAAGCGTGCCCGTGAGCTAGAAGGCCACGGGTATTACCTACGCCCTCCGATGTGGGGGCGCAAGTGCTGTTTCGCGGCCTGCGACGAACACCAGGTGGACTACGGAACGGTGCGGGCGCTCAGGAGGGTGATAGAAGATATGGAGCCGTCGTGGATTGCGGCGGTAAAGGATGCTTGCAGGATGTTCAACGAGCCGCGCTTGATAGCCGACTGGTGCGAGATCCCGATTCAGGCGGTGCTCGCGTCTCTTGCCCTTCTCGAAGCCCGAGGAGAGGTCCCCACCTCCGAGGCTTAACCCTCCGGGTCCTGGCCGTAGGCTGCGGCCAGCGCCAGATTCACCCGCTCCTCTTCCGTCAGTCCCAGAACGTCGTCTAGCCGTTTGGGCAAGTCCGAGGGAACCTTGCGCGTGCCGTTGGCATAAGCCGCGAGCGACTGGCGGCTTATTGCCCCTCCGTCTGTCCCGAGCCGCTTGGAGAGGTCCGTGAGAGAGCGCATACCATGTGCATAGATGATCGCGTAGAGCTGCGCCCCGAACTCTGTCACCGGCCTCTTGTGCCTACTCTGCGTGTCCAATCGCCGCCTCCCTGGATAGCCTCGACGGCAGTATCCTAGCACGTTTGCGGGGCGCTCGTCTACTCTGTGTTGACAATCGCTGCATAACGGTGCTACCATCTGCCCATGCAGCCGGACAGCCGTACAAAAGTTCTCCCCCCGAACTCGGCGTCCGGCTGCCTTTCATTGCCCAGACGAGGAGGCACAGAATGACCCTACAGCGCAAGCCGATGAAGCGCACGGCCCCGAAAGTCGACTGGTCCGAGGCCCGCGACAAGCTGGAAGAGGAAGGGCGCTGCCGAGTATGCCTGAGGCTTTCGGGAGACATTATCGACGGCTATCCGGTCATCCTTGAATGCGCCCACACCATAGACCGCGAGCGCCAGGATGAGGTAGTTATAGGGCCTCGCGGTGGTGAGACTCGGGTCGTAAAGCGTGAGTCCACCGTCCCCCTATGCATGGACTGTCATAGGGCTTACGACGAGCACCGCCTCGATCTTCTGCCGTTTCTCTTCTTGCCAGAGCAGATCGACGCTGTGCGCGCTGCCGGGGGGATAGCAGCGGCCAACAGGAGGCTCTCAGGTGCTCGCTAAAGCTACGCTTAGCCCAGATGAGGCCAGGAGCCTCACCGACAAGATCAAGGCCCGCTCAGAGGAGCTGTGGCACCTGTTGCTCGAAGCCTACGAGGGCGGGGCGCACACGGCTTTAGGTTATTCGTCGTGGGGTGCCTACTTCGAGGCCGAGTACGGGGGCTCGAAGAGCCGGGCGTACCAGCTCATAGACGCGGGCCGGGTTGCAAGAGCAATCGAGGGCCAGTCCAAAAATTTGGACTCGATCCCGAACGACCTTGTGGCCCGCGAGCTTAGTCCCCTCGCCAAAGAAGACGCGAAGACCGCGGGGCGAGTTCTCGATGATCTGGTGGAAGAGCACGGGGATAAGATCACCGGATCACACGCGAGGAAAGCCGTAGAGGGTGTCTTCGAGGCGACGGAGATCCGCAAGGAACTTCCTCCCAAAACACGCGCCGTGATCGAAGGCGATCAGGACTCCTCCATGCCCCGCAACCCTGCCCAGATGAGGCACTTAAAAAACATCGCAGATAAGCGGGGAGATGAGAAAGCGGCCGAGACGGCGGAGAGAGTTGCCAACGGGGAGTTCAAGAGCACCTTCGATGCTTACCCCGAGGCCAAGACTGAAACCAAAGAGAAGGCGAAGCTCTCGCCACCCGCTTCACCATCGGAGAAGGCGCAGAAGAACTTCGATTCCATCGTGCAGCGCCTCCATGAACTTGCGGCTGGGATCGACCACGCCGGTGGCTTGCATAAGGTCATGCGCACATGGCCTGAGAAGAATCAGAGGATCTTCATCTCTGAGTACAGGGCCTTGGGAGATCGGGTTCTAAGGCAGGTGCAAGACTATGCGAGGAGGAAGGTCTAGGTGAAAGGCTTCAATTCAGAGCGCTTTCGGGAGCTGTTTCACTCGATGGAGTGGGCGTCGATAGAGGAGATCCGGGAGGCCGTACGGGACGATGGTGTAATTACAGAAGAGTTCCGCGAGAACGCTTTTGAAGAGGCATTGAGCGCGGCGATCCGCCAGGAGCTGAGAACTCCGACCGAGACCGGCGAGCCTTTGGGGGTCTCGATTACAGGCATAGACGGGGAGCGGCGCTACAAGAGCCCGAAGCTCTTTGACGACTCCGACTGCAAGAAAGTACGTCAATACCACTACAGCAGGGCCGTCTATCACGCGAGGAGAGTAAGGTACTGGGAGTCAAGGGCCGATGTTGTGCCTGCCGAGCAACTCGACCTCGATCTCTCCTGGATCGACGCGGAAGAGGACGCAGCCTAAGAGATGGGCAAGCGCGGCCCACGACCCCGCCCCGCCGAGGTCCTCCCCGGCCCTGGCGCGTCCGACTGGGTTCCCCTCGAAGTCATGTCGGCGCGCAACCGACAGCCCGAGCGCCCGCCCGTCTCTGCCTACGAGCTGATCCTCACCGAAGAAGAGGCGGCCAGGAT
>CADDZK010000056.1 GCA_902812425.1 Actinomycetota bacterium | reverse complement strand
CAACAGGGGGAGCACAGTGATCGACTTCGGCAACGGCGGCGCGAGGCCCGAGGGAGAAAACCGCGTCGGGACGTGGCCCCGGTTCGCAGAGGAAAGTACATCAGACGGAACTGCCCAGACCCTGGACGACGGGTGGCTCTTGCCCTTCCTCCTGCTCAGCATGAGGGAGCGGGATCTCTACGGTAGCGAGCTACAGCGCAGGATCGAAGATCTCGGCTTCGAGAACGTGCGCTCTGGAGAGATCTACATGATCCTCTGGAAAGCTGAGATAGAGGGTCTCGTCCTCTCCGAGCCGGGCGAGGCCGAGCAGATGCTCTCCTGGTGGAGGTACGGGCTAACCGAGGTGGGCGAGGCGTACCTCGAGTTCCTGGCGAACTCTCTGGAGTCGTACTCGAAGGAGATCTCGGTCTTCTTCAGGGTTTACGAGGGATATCCGTATGGGTGACACGCGCTTGAGTAGAACCACGCGCCCCGAGGACACCGCGGCCGAGCCGTTTGAGTGGTTGCCGCAGCTCCGCCTCGGCTCGGTATTCGTCCTGGCAGCGGGCGGCCTCAGGCGCCTGCACGGCAGGGGAGAGAGCTTCCTCGGATATTCGGCTACGCAGATGTTCTGGACGGACATGCTCGACCTCGTCCACGAAGAGGATGTACCCCTCGTAAAGGACCTCATCTCCGAGGCGGTAAAGAGCCCTGGAACCTCGCTGAGCGCGCCCCTTCTCTTCAAGGATTCCTCCGGCGCCCCGAGGCTCATGGATGCCTACATAAGGAACGTTCTCGAGGCCCCCGGCGACGTCGGGCTGGTGATCGCCGACGTGAGCGACCCTGCCTCGGCTCACACAGAGAGCGAGCCGCCCGAGGCAGGGCTCCTCTAGAGCAAGGGAGCTCACTAACCTTCCCGACGTGGATCCCACGCGGTCCCGTGCTGCCTCCAGCCTGGCGACCCACCTCGTAACGCCGAAGGTGCAGCGCCTCTGCACATTTCGGGCCATTCTTGGACCCGGCTGGAAGGTTTTGTGTTCATTCCCACCTCCGGCGCGTTGCGCTCACTTTAGATAGGGCTTCGGAGGGCACGAGTGGAAGGGCGAAGAGATGTTGACCGAGGAGCGGGCATCGGGAACGACATGGTAGATGATATCGAGGTGCGAGAGCGGCCGCATGGAGGTACTCGCCATCCCCTGCGGCCGGCAAGAGGCGGTGCCGGCCTTCAGCCACGAAGAGGAGGCCGAGCTGTTCTTCCGGTTCGAGGGGCTCGGGGAGGACGCGTCAGGGAGAGCTGCTGCGGGGAGATGTCTCTCGTGTCGTGCGGGCACTGTGCGGACGTGGAGGCCGCCCTCATCGACCCGTACTGCCTGAGCCGGAGAGGCTTCGTACACATCCTCGCTGACGGGATAGCTCCGTCGGGACTCCATGGCCGTGGAGAGGGGGTGATCGTGACGACGAGGATGGCAAGTGTAGTACCCGCCGCCGAAAGCACGTCTTAGAGGTGTGACAGATCGGGAGACGTCGGCCATCCACAGGCCATCTCCCGGACGCAAAGAGACCAGAGAGGAGAAGATCAGTGTTTTCACACACGAAGCGATTCCAGTACAACGCCGCGCCGGACGCGCCGGACCCAATCTTCGCCAAGTAGATGCAGGAGCTCCTTGGCGGGCAGTGGGGGGAGATCAGCGTCATGATGACCTACCTCTTCCAGGGGTGGAACTGTCGCGGTCCCGCCAAGTACCGCGACATGCTCATGGACACGGCCACCGAGGAGATCGGGCACGTCGAGATGATCGCCACCATGATCGCACGCCTGCTCGAGACCTCACCCGTTGAGACGGAGAAGGCGGCTGAAGACGGCGGAGTCGTGGGGGCCGTTCTCGGCGGGGGCGACACGCAGGAGACCATCATCAATGCGGCGATGAACCCGCAGCACGCCATAGTGACGGGGCTGGGCGCAGCCCCGCGTGACAGCCAGGGCAACCCCTGGAACGCCGGCTACACCATAGCCAGCGGCAACCTGCTCGCAGACATGCGCTTCAACGTGACCGCCGAGAGCCAGGGCCGCCTTCAGGTGGCGCGCCTCTACCAGCTCACCGGCGACTCGGGTGTGCGGGATATGTTCTCGTTCCTGCTCGCCCGCGACACCATGCACTAGAACCAGTGGCTCGCCGCCATCGAAGAGCTTGAGAAGGACGGCCTTGAGGAGACGCCCGTACCCTCCAACTTCCCGCAGGAGCGGGAGATGAGCGAGGTGGCCTACCGGTTCATGAACTTCTCCGAAGGCACCGAGAGCCAGGAGGGCCGCTGGGCGAGCGGCCCGTCCAAGGACGGCAAAGGCCGGTTCGAGTACGTATCCGAGCCGCAGGCGATGGGCCCCGAGGTGGATGAGCTCGCCCCTCCGGTAGAGCCGCGCCTGTACTCGACCCCCAAGCAGCCGATGCCTTCCTCCTAGATACCAGAGACGCTTGGCAAAGAGGGCCGCGCCTTCGGGTGCGGCCCCTGTTGTGAAGAGAGAAGCCCGTTCTGAGGGGAGGGCTCTGTCGCAGAGTCACCGCGCGTCCCCGGGTTCGTGACGGTGCTGCGCCAGCCCGGGTAGCGAGCTAGACTTTTCCCGTCGGTCGCCCGCTGCGGAGGTTGGGGAGGTAGGGTCTGAATGGAAGATTACCTGGTCACGGCGGTGGGTTACCTGCGGTTGGTCGTCGAGGCGATCGGCGCTGCCGTCGTCGGCTTCGGCGTCCTGGCGACGACCTTCCGCTACGTTCTGACGCTGGTCGGGGTGAGGGTATACACCAACAACGAGGTGAGGCTGTACCTCGGGCGCTACCTGGCCCTCGGGCTGGAGTTCCAGCTCGGGGCCGACATCCTCTCGACGGCGGTAGCGCCGACCCTCGACGAGGTCATCCTGCTCGGGGCGATAGCGGCTATACGGACCGCTCTCAACTACTTCCTCTCGCAAGAGCTGGAGCGCGAACGCAGGGAGGTGGCGCTCCGTTCTGAGGAGCGCCCCGCGGGTGCCGCCGGCTAGTGGAGCTCTACGACGCAGCGGTGGACCTGCTGCGGATGTTCGCGCTCGCGGTCGGGAGCCTGATCATCTTCGCCGGCATCGCGCGCGCCGTCCCGGTTGCCCGCGGGTCTGGCGGCAGGGGCCGGGTCGCTCGTCAGATCGGGGACCACGCGGCACTCGGCCTCGACTTCTTTATCGGGGCTACCCTGCTGAACCTCGCCATCAACGCCACGTGGATGGCCGTGGCGTCGACGGCCACGACCATCGTCGTGCGCAAGCTTCTCACGTTCTCGCTGGGCCTGCCGCGTCGCGCGGAGCATCCTCCTACGGGATCATGAACTTCAGCACGTAGGCCTGGAGGACCACCCAGATGCACATCACGAGCGTGAGACCGACAGACCACTTCAGGACCAGACGCAACAGGTCGCCCTCCTTGCCCTGAAGGCCCGTCGCGCTCGTGCCTACGGCCAGGTTCTGCGGTGAGATCATCTTCCCAAGAACGCCGCCGGAGGAGTTGGCGCCGACGGTCAGGTTCGGGCTGACCCCGATCTGGTGGGCCGTAACCTTCTGGAGGTTGGCGAAGAGGGCATTCGAGGAGGTGTCCGATCCTGTGAGCGCCACCCCGAGCCACCCTATGATGGGCGCGAAGAACGGGAACAAGACGCCGGTGGCGGCGGCCGCCAGACCCAGCGTAAAGGTCATGCCAGAGTAATTGAGCAGGAACCCGAGCCCGAGAACCGAGGCTATCGTCAGGATGGCCCACTTCAGCTGGTTGAGTGACTCGCCATAGATCCTCAGCGCCCGTCCTGGACCGACCCGCAGGAAGATCAGGGAGATGATGTCACCTATCAGGATGATCGTCCCCGCCGCCGAGAGCCAGTTCGTCGAGAATACGGCATCGTAGGGCGTGGGCTTGGGCACGACCGGTGACGTCTGCTCGACGTGCCCGTTGAGCCCCGGCCACGGGACTACAGGCGACCCCGTCGTCTCGCTCACCGTCGAGTTCGGGAAGTTGATAGCGATCTGCGTGGAGCTAACGGCGGCCTTGACCGGGGGTATCTGCACGATCAGGAACAGCGCCACGATGATGATGAAGGGCGACCACGCGTAGAGCGTTCGACCGAGCGGGGGCCTCTCGAAGCTCTCCCTCTGGGCTGCGGGGGGCTCGTGCTCGAAGTGCCACTCGCTCGAAGGATGCCAGAACGACATCAGGGCTATGACGGCGACCACCGTGACCAGGGCAGCGAGGAGGTCGGCGAGCTCGGGGCCGAGGAGGTTGGAGATCAGGAACTGCGTACCTGCGAAGGCGATGCCGCTAACGGCGACGACGGGCAGAACCTCGAGCATACGCCTGAAACCGGCCATCACGGTAACGAGCATGCCAGGGATGATCAGGGCCAGAAGCGGCGTCTGGCGCCCGACCATCTGCGAGAGCTCCATGGGGTCGAGTCCCGAGACGGCGCCCGCCGTGAGGATCGGGATGCCGAAACCACCAAAGGCCACAGGGGCCGTGTTCGCCAGCAGCGCGAGCGAGGCGGCGTACATAGGCTCGAAGCCGAGCCCCGCCATGAGCGAGCCGCTTATGGCGACCGGCGTCCCGAAGCCCGCCGTTGCCTCAAGGAGTGCCCCGAAGACGAAGGCAATCAGGACGACCTGTATGCGCCGGTCGTTGCTCACGCCGGCGAGCGAATCCCTGATGGTGTCGAAGAGGCCGGTATCTACGATGACGTTGTAGATGAAAATGGCGTTGATCACGATCCAGACGATGGGGAAGAGCCCGAACGCCGCCCCGAAGAGCGCGGAGTCTATCGCAAGGCCGGCCGGCATGCCGTAGACCAGCACCGCGATCACGAGCGCCACAGCCAGGGTTATGAGCGCCGCCCACTGCGCCGCCATCCTGATCCCCGCCAGCAACACGAACAACACTATTATCGGGATTGCGGCCACAATCGCCGAGAGCGCCAGATTGTTAGCGACCGGCTCGTAGACTTGCTGGTACATCAGATTCCTCCCCCTTGTACGCTCTCTCGATACCCTTCCCTAAAGCGACCACGATGCAAGGCTCACGATTCGAAAGAATGGCACCGTCTGAGACTTTATGCAACCCCTTTACCCTCCGGAGATCAGCGCCACCCTCACGTCGTTGACGTTGGTGCCCGTCGGACCCGTAACGAGCAGGGCCCCACCCGCCTCCAGAGCCGCGTGCGAGTCGTTGTTCGCCAGCGCCTCGTCAGGGTCTACGCCGCCCTCCCTGACCCTCTGCGCGGTCTCCCCGTCGACGATACCGCCCGCCGCTTCCGTCGACCCGTCGTTGCCGTCGGTGTCAGCGGAGAAGGCCGCCCAGCCCTCCACGCCGGCCAGCTCGATAGCGAGCGCCAGGGCGAACTCCTGGTTCGGGCCGCCGGTCCCGCTCCCCCGCACGCTCACCGTCGCCTCGCCGCCGGAGACGATGGCGCACGGCGGCTCTGCCGGGTTACCGCTCGCCAGTACCTCCCTGACTATCGCGGCGTACATCGAGGCCGCCCCCAGGGCGTCGCCCGTGAGGGTGGTCGTGAGCAGCAGCGGCGCGTACCCCAGCTCCCTGGCCTTCTCTGACGCAGCCTCGGCAGCGTGACGGCCACCGCCGCAGATCAAGTTCACGACGTCATCGAAGATAGGGTCCCCGGGACCGGGGGTCTCCTCGGCGATCTGAAGGTGTGCCGCTATGCTCTCTGGCGGCTCTATCTCGTAGCGGTCGAGCACGCGCCGGGTGTCCTGGAGGGTCGTCGGGTCTGGGGCCGTGAGGCCGCTCGCGATGGAGGAGGGCTCGTCGCCAACCACGTCGGAGAGAAGGAGGGCCATGGTCGGGGCGGGATGGGCCAGCCGCACGAGGCCGCCGCCCTTCAGGACGGAGACGTGCTTCCTGATGGTGTTGATCTCCCCTATATCCGCCCCGCTTCTTAGGAGATCCCCCGTGAGCCTCTTGAGGTCGGCGAGCTCGATGGGCGGTGCGGGGTCAGCTAGCAGCGCAGAGGCTCCGCCCGAGATCAGGGCGAGCAGCAGATCCCCCTCTCCCAGACCTTCGGCCATCTCCTGAACCTTCCTGGCCGCCTCGACGCCCCTCTCGTCGGGCTCGGGGTGGGAGGAGAAGACGGTCTCGAAGCCCTCGGGACCTGGCTCGTGGCCGTACTTCGTCACGACGAGCCCGCCAGAGACCCTATCTCCAAGCAGCTCTGCTGCGGCCCGCGCCATCGCCCCGGCGGCCTTGCCCGCGGCGACGACGAAGACGTTTTCAGCGTCGAAACTTCGTCCGCTTGCGGCGAGAGATCCCCCCTCGACGTGCAGCGAGCGGCTGACCGCCTCGGCGGGGTCCGCGGCGGCGAGGCCGGCCGAAAATATCTCTTCCAGATCCTTTCTCATGAGGGCATTGTAGCTATCCGGGAGCCAGGCGCTCGCTTTGGGGTATGCTGGTAGCGGAAGGAGGACCCGCATGAGGTTCAGCGCGAACGTTTCCATCCTGTTCAAAGAGGTCCCTTTTCTAGAACGGTTCGGGCTGGCCGCCGCTGCGGGCTTCTCGGCGGTCGAGTTCTGGTGGCCCTCGGACGAAGACCCGGATGAGGTCGAGCGGGCGATCAAGGACTCCGGCGTCGAGGTCGCGCTCTTCAACTTCGATGCCGGAGACATGCCAGCAGGGGATAGAGGGTTGGTCAGCGATCCAGGACGAGAGCGGCAGTTCAGGGAGAACGTGCCCTTAGCCCTGGATCTGGCACGTTCTCTGGGATGCACGAGGATGAACGTGCTCGTCGGGCACGAGATCGAGGACATGCACCGCGAGGAGCAGCTCGCCCTGGCACGCGAGAACGTACGCTTCGCAGCCGAGGTAGCCGGAGCGGCTGACGTGACAGTCATGGTCGAGGCCGTAAACACCTTCGAGAACGGGCCCTATCTCCTGTACACGACGCAGCAAGCCGCCGAGTTCGTGCAGAGCGTCGGGCGCGACAACGTAAAGATCCAGTACGACGTCTACCACATGCAGAGGATGGAGGGGAACCTGGTCGCGAACCTGCGGGAGTACATCGGCCTGGTCGGGCACGTTCAGATCGCCGACTCCCCGGGGCGTGGGGAGCCCGGTACGGGTGAGATCCACTACCCCTACGTCCTCGCAGCCTTAGAAGACCTCGGCTACTCGGGCTACGTCGGCCTGGAATACAACCCGACGACGGGGACGACCGAGGAGAGCCTCGGCTGGTTGCCCGAGGAGCTTCGCGGCGAAGACGTGGCCGTATCCGACCTGAGACTATAGAGAGGGGAGCGCGATGGCTGAGAAGGTAGGTTTTATTGGGCTCGGGATCATGGGCCGACCGATGGCGAAGAACCTCATCGAAGCTGGCTACGACCTCGTCCTCTACAACCGCACCCGCGAGAAGGCCGAGGAGCTCGCCGAAGAAGGCGCATCGGTCGCCGGCAGCCCGAAAGAGGTCGCCGAACAATCGGACATAATCATCACCATGCTCCCCGACTCGCCGCAGGTAGAAGAGGTACTGGCGGGGGAGAACGGGGTACTCCAAGGAGTCAGTGAAGGCGCCCTGATCGTGGACATGAGCACGATCTCACCCGTCGTCACAGAGGAGCTTTCGCAGAAGGCCGAAGAGAGGGACGCTTCGATGCTCGACGCGCCTGTGAGCGGGGGAGATGTCGGGGCCATAGAGGGGACGCTCTCTATCATGGTCGGCGGAGGCGAGGAGGACTTCGAGCGGGCGAAGCCCCTGTTCGACGTAATGGGCGATACAGTGACCCACGTCGGACCTTCCGGGACGGGGCAGGTCGTCAAGGCGGCCAACCAGATCGTCGTCGCGCTCACCATCGAGGCCGTCTCCGAGGCGCTCGTGCTCGGCTCAAAGGGCGGAGTAGCGCCCGAGAAGATCCTGGACGTACTCTCCGGGGGGCTCGCTGGCAACAAGGTCATGGAGGTCAAGCGCGAGAAGATGCTCGATCATTCCTTCGACCCGGGCTTTAGGATAGAATTGCACCACAAGGATCTGGGGATAGCACTCGCTGCGGGTAGGGAGTACGGGGTAACCCTCCCTGTCACAGCCATAGTGGATCAGATGCTTGAAACATTGAAGATGAGGGGAAGAGGGGATCGGGACCACTCCGCGATCCTGACGCTTATAGAAGAATCGTCGGGGCACGAGATAGGGAGATAGGCTTCCGAAAAAGGGAGGAGTACACATGGATCGAGGCCAACTCATAGAGACGATGCAGGGGATCCTCGGCCCGCAGGGCGTGATCCACGAGCACGAGGAGCTGCGCACCTACGAGTGCGACGGCCTGATGAACTACCGCGTGATCCCAGACCTCGTCGTCCTCCCCGAGACGGCAGAGCAGGTCCAGAGGATCGTCCAGACGTGCTACGACGAGGGCATTCCTTTCGTCGCTCGCGGCTCGGGGACAGGGCTCTCCGGCGGTGCCCTCCCCGTCGAGTCAGGGGTCCTCATCGTCCTGAGCAGGATGCGGCGCATCCTCGAGGTAGACGTAGAGAACCAGCGCATCGTCGTCGAGCCCGGCGTGATAAACGTCTGGGTCTCCCAGGAGGTCGCCGACGAGGGCTACTACTACGCCCCCGACCCCGCGAGCCAGATCGTCTCCTCCATAGGCGGCAACCTCGCCGAGAACTCGGGCGGCGTTCACTGCCTGAAATACGGCTTCACGACGAACCACGTGATGGGCGCAGAGGTCGTGCTGCCGGACGGCTCGGTCGTCCACATCGGCGGCGGCAAGTCGCCTGACGCCCCCGGCTACGAGCTCCTTGGCGCTTTCGTCGGCTCCGAGGGCACTTTAGGGATAGCGACGAAGATAACGCTCAGGCTCGTGCGCAAGCCCGAGGCGGTAAGGACGCTGCTCGCCGCTTTCAAGGACACAGAGGAGGCCGGAGGGGCCGTCTCGGGGATCATCGGCGCCGGGATAGTACCTGCGGCGATAGAGATGATGGACGCCCTCACCATCGAGGCCGTCGAGAGGCAGGTCTCGCCCGGCTTCCCCGACGCGGGTGCGATCCTGATCGTCGAGCTCGACGGACCGGAGGCCGAGGTCGCGAGCCAGTTCGACCACGTTATCGAGGTCTGCCAAATGAACGAGGCCTCGGAGATACGAGTCGCCGAGGACGACGAGGAGCGCGCCCTCTTCTGGAAGGGCCGCAAGGCCGCCTTCGGGGCGATGGGCTCCATCTCCAACGACTACTACGTCCAGGACGGCGTCGTCCCGCGCACCGAGCTTGGGACGGTCCTGAAGAAGATCTCCGACCTCAGCAACGACTACGGGTTGCGTGTGGCCAACGTCTTCCACGCCGGGGACGGCAATTTGCACCCGCTCGTCCTCTACGACAACGACGCCCCAGGCGAGGCCGAGAAGGCCGAGAAGCTCGCCGGTGACATAGTGTTCACCTGCCTGGAGCACGGCGGGTCGCTCACGGGCGAGCACGGCATAGGGGAGGACAAGAAGAAGTACATGCCGAAGATGTTCACAACGGACGACATGAACGTCATGCAGCTCCTGAGGTGCGCTTTCGACCCGCACCAGATCTGCAACCCCGGCAAGATCTTCCCTACCCCCCGCCTCTGCGGGGAACGTCCCGGTCCCTTCCACATGCACCCGGTCCAGAAGGCCGGACTCGCGGAGAACTTCTAATGCAGACGAAGAACGCAGTACTCGAAGACCTGCAAGGGATAGTCGGTAAAGAGAACTTGCGCGAGGCTACGCCCGAGGACGCCATCGATGGCGTCGAGCCCTCGCTCGTCGTCGAGCCTGGCTCGGTCGAGGAGATCAGCGCGGTCATGAAGCTCGCGAGAGGCGAAGGGCTCGCCGTCTCCCTGCGCGGCGGCGGGACGAAGACGTACCTCGGTGCCCCTCCGCGCTCGCTCGACCTCATCCTCAGCACGGCGCGCATGGACGGGATCATCGAGCACGTGCCGGGAGACCAGATCGTGCGTACCCAGTCCGGCGTGAGGCTCGCAGCCTTGCAGGAGAAGCTCGCCGAGGCGAACCAGATGCTCGGCATCGACCCGCCCGAGGAGGGCGCCACGATCGGGGGCGTCGTCGCGGCCAACTCATCAGGCCCGAGGCGCTACAGGTACGGGACGGTGCGCGACCTCATCATAGGGATAACGGTCGTGCTCGCAGACGGGACCGTGGCTAAGGCAGGCGGCAAGGTCGTAAAGAACGTCGCAGGCTACGATCTCTCGAAGCTCTTCACGGGCTCTCTGGGTACGCTCGGGGTGATCGCCGACGCCAACTTCAGGCTGCACCCTCGCCCCGAGTCGGCGAGGACGGTCGCCGTCGAGGTCGAGACCCCGCAGGCCGCCAGGGACGCCGCCCAAGCCATCGTCCACTCTCAGGTCGAGGCGACGGCCGTCGAGCTGCACTGGAGCGATGAGGCGAAGCTGATCTCGGTGCTGCTTGAGAGCATCCCCGGCGGTATCGAGGCGAAGGAGGAGAGAGCCTCGTTCCTTCTCGAGGAATTCGGCGAGGTCCGTACGCTCGGGGACGGGGAGGTGGAGAACCTGGAGCCGCTCTCGACCGTCTCGGCCGATGAGGTCGAGATCAAGATCGGGGCACCGCCGACCGAACTCGCCACCGTCCTCGACTCGGTCCTCGACGCCGCAAAGCGCAGGGACCTTACGGCCCGCATGACGGGCCACGCCGGGACGGGCGTCACCTACGCCGTGCTCTCTGGCGAGGAGGGCGCGCTCGCCGAGGTCGTCGATGAGGTGCGCGAGATTCGGACCCGCAACGGCGGTAGCGCCGTTGTACGCAGGGCTCCGACTTCGTTCAAGAAGAGGGTTGACGTGTGGGGACCCGCGGGGGACTACCTCGGCCTCACGCGGCGGGTAAAGGAGAAGTTCGATCCGGGGTACACCATGAACCCCGGCAGGTTTATAGGAGGCATCTAGTGACCGAACGCAACGGCGGTCGAAACGGTTCGGACGGCGAGGACCGCTACAGCGCGACAGACGCCACCGAGCGGCAAAGCCCGGAGGGCACGGCCCGCGAACAGGCGATGGCCGGTGCCATAGGAGCTGGCAGCCCCGAGGACGTAGGCCAGAGCACCCGCGCCGCCGGCGACTCGATCCAGCAGACGATAGGCCGCGGCAGGGCCGAGAGCGGCTCGTATATGTTCCCCGCCTTCGACGACCACCACCCGCCGGACAAAGACCTCATAGACGACTGCGTCCACTGCGGCTTCTGCCTCCCGACCTGCCCGACCTACGTCCTCTTCGGCGAGGAGATGGACACCCCGCGCGGGCGCATCTACCTGATGAACAAGGGCCTGACGGAGGAACCGATGAACGACGAGATGGTCCGCCACTGGGACCTCTGTCTCGGCTGCATGGCCTGCGTCACGGCGTGCCCATCCGGCGTGCAGTACGACAAGCTCATCGAGTCGACTAGGCAGCAGGTCGAGCGCCGCTACGAGCGCAAGCCCGAGGACAAGGCTTTCAGGGAGATGATCTTCCAGTTCTTCCCGTATCCGAACCGCCTGCGGGCCGTCGCCACCCCGATGCGCCTCTACCAGCGATTCGGGATCGGGGACAAGCTGCGCAAAGCCGGCATCATGCAACGCATCCCTGCGAGGATGCGGGCGATGGAGGCGCTCCTGCCCGACCTGCCGAAGGAAGAGAAGATCCCCGAGTACACGGGCCCCGTAGGCGAGAAGCGCCGCAGGGTCGGCGTCCTTACGGGCTGCGTGCAGCGGGTCTTCTTCTCCCCGGTAAACGCCGCAACCGTGCGTGTCCTCGCCGCAGAGGGTTGCGAGGTTATCGCCCCGAAGCAAGGCTGCTGCGGCGCGCTCTCCACCCATGCGGGCCGTGAAGAAGAATCCCTGAACTTCGCCCGCAAGACCATAGACACCTTCGAGGACCTGAACCTGGACAACGTCATCGTCAACGCGGCGGGCTGCGGCTCGACGATGAAGGAGTACGGTTACCTCCTGCGTGACGACCCCGAGTATGCAGAGAGGGCTGAGGCATTCAGTGCGAAGGTCCGCGACGTCTCCGAGTTCCTGCAGGAGCTCGGCCCCGTCGCCGAGCGCCACCCGCTCCCCGTTACGGCGGCCTACCACGACGCCTGCCACCTCGCGCACGCGCAGGGCGTCCGCCGTCAGCCGCGCCAGACCTTAAAGCAGATACCTGGGATGGACGTAAAGGAGATCAAGGAGGCCGAGATCTGCTGCGGCTCAGCCGGTATCTACAACATGGTCGAGCCCGAGCCTGCCGCCGAGCTCGGGGAGCGCAAGGCTAGGAACATCCTCAAGACGGGGGCGCAGATGATCGTAACCTCCAACCCAGGCTGCATGCTCCAGATACAGGCGTCTCTGAAGAAGATGGGCCACGACGGCCTCCCTATGGCCCACCCCATGGAGGTGCTCGACGCCTCCCTGCGCGGAGAGCCTGTAGAGACGCTGCTCGATAAATAGCGTGAGAGGCGCCCGCTCCCTGCTCGCCGTCCCCGCGAACCGGCGGAAGATGGTCGAGAAGGCGCTCACTTCGGAGGCCGACGGAGTCTTCCTCGACCTCGAAGACGCCGTCGCCCCCGACAACAAGGCCGGGGCTCGCAAAGACGTCACCCGCGCCTTGAAAGAGCTCGACTGGCGGGATCGTCAGAGACTCTACAGGGCCAACGCCCTCGACACGCCGTACTTTTACCGCGACCTGATCGAAGTAGTAGAAGAGGCCGGAGGCTCTCTGGAGGCCGTCATAATCCCGAAGGTGAACCGCCCGGAAGACCTCCACGCAGTCTCCACCCTTCTCTCCCAGCTCGAGCTCGCGACGGACCTCAAACCGGGCAGGATAAAGCTCGAAGCCCAGATAGAGAGCGCGGAGGGCCTGACCAACGTAGACACCATAGCCCGCGCCACCCCGCGCCTTCAGACCCTCCACTTCGGTCCCGGAGACTTCGCGGCGAGCCTGCGCATGCCGCAGAGCAGCATCGGCGTGATGGACGAGTGGGACGAGGCTTATCCGGGCCACCGCTTCCACTACGCCATGCAGCGCATCGTCGTCGCGGCCCGTGCCGCCGGGGTGCGCGTCCTCGACGGCCCCGTCGCAGACTACGGCGACGAGGAGGGGCTGCGCCGGGGTTGTCTCATCGCCCGCTCTTTAGGCTTCGACGGCAAGTGGTGCATCCACCCTGCCCAGATCGGGGTCGTCAACGAGGTCTTCTCGCCCACAGAGAAGGAGGTAGAGTGGGCGAAGAAGGTAGTCGCTGCCTACGAGGAGGCGAACGCCGCCGGTTCAGGCTCGGTGAGCGTGGACGGCCAGATGGTTGACGCCGCCTCCATAAGGATGGCGCGCAATACGCTCGACGTCGCCTCGGGGACGGACTAAAACCCTGCGTGGGTTACGTCGAGGGAGCTAACGGTCGAGGACGGCGTAGGCTACGCTGGTCGCACCAGCGTACACGAGGTGGTGCAGGGCGTCGATGCCTACCTCCTTAACTCCCCACGTCCAGAAAGGAGGAGCGACGCCGAGGGCCGGCAGCATCACCTGCTCCGAGCCCCACACGGCCCCGAAGTGGGCCGCCGCTGCGCCTGTTCCTCTGAGGCCGGCCGCGTCGATGAGGCCGCGGACTGCGCCCCATCCCGTTCCGTAGCCCCAGTGGACCAGGTTCGAGAAGCGGGCCTGCTCCTTCTCTCCTTTGGGCTCGACGCCGAGGACCTTCGCCGCGGCATCCGCCGGGGCGCTGCTCGCCGGGCGGCCCTTGATCTTCATCTCCAGCGTGCTCGATACCGTCATCGCAGCGGTGCCTATGGCGCCGGCGAAGAGACCCTTCCCGACGTCGGCGGCCACGTCTCCAAGTTTCATCTTGCCTCCCGGTCCGATCTCCATACTAATGCTTCGCGGGAATGGTTTGCGAGTACCCGGCCCGCCTAGTTGCCAAACCCATCTCCCCGTCACTCGCCGGGGTGGCCATCCACCCGGCGACGAGGACCGACGGAATCCGGCATTGTAAGATTATCCGGTGAACGAGCCAGGACAGCTTCCGCCCGTCGCGCGGCCCGTGAGCCTAGACGCCCGCACTATTCGCTGGTTGCGGGTCCTTTTGCTCGCGGCGGCGGTGGCGGTCTTCGGCCTGTTGTATCTACTTTCGGGGGAGTTCCGGTCCGAGACCAACCGGGCGCTCGGGATCCTGGGCCGCGGGGACATCGCCGCCCTTAAGGATTACATCGTCTCGTTCGGCCTGTGGGCTCCCGTGGCCTCGTGCTTTCTGATGGTGTTGCAGGCGCTCGTCGCTCCTGTGCCATCCTTCCTCATCACCTTCGCCAACGGGCTCGCCTTCGGGGTTTTCTGGGGCTGGATGCTCTCCGTGTTCGGGCACGCGCTCGCCGCGGCGGTGTGTTTCGGGATCTCACGCTCCCTCGGCAGGGTCCCCGTCGAGGTGCTCGTCGGCAAGACGGGGCTCGATTCAGCCGACCGCTGGTTCGCGCGGTGGGGGGTCTACGCTGTCTTCGCCGGACGCCTCCTGCCAGGCGTCGCCTTCGACGCCATCTCTTATGCGGCGGGGCTGACCAGGATGCGCTTCAGGAGCTTTATCGCCGCCACGACTTTAGGCATCTTCCCCCAGACCTTCCTCTACTCGTACCTCGGGCGGCAGGCGCCCGAGTACGTGGTTCTGTTCCTGGTTACCTCCTCGCTCGTCGTCGCCGGCGTGGTGGCCGTCGCCGTCTTCAGGTACAGGAAGGAACGCCGCAGGCCCAAGCGCAACCTGCGCTAGCGAACGCTGGCGAAGTGGGCCATGTGGGTGTCCGCGTGGCAGGTAGAATAAGCTCATGACCCAGATCTATGATCCACAGGTACAGGCTTCGACCCAGAGGACGGGGTCCCTCACCGTCATCACGGGCTCGATGTCTCGGACGCGACGGATCAACTCCTCCGTCTTGCCCGAGAACATCGAGCC
>CADDZK010000055.1 GCA_902812425.1 Actinomycetota bacterium | reverse complement strand
GATCTGGAACTACAGGGGTAGCGGCCAAGGAGCTTGGTCGCTTCTTCGTAGGGGCCGAGATGGAGGAGGAGTTTGCGGAGCTTGCGGCCCGCCGCATAGGGGCTGCCGTGCGCGGGAGCGTGTTGTCAGAGATCTCCGGTTAGCCCGTAGTTGAATGATCTGCGCGCCTTCGTTATATCCAACAGCGCCGTCGTTCTAATCGGCGTTGACCGATGCGAAGTCGGTCGCGACAACGGCCCCTACCGGTGGAGCTACCTCCTCAACCGAGAAGGGGTCTTCTGAGAAGTTCGTACGCGGGATTACCGCACGGCCCCGTCCCGTCGCACTAGAGTGTCTCACGCGCGGCACTCGCCGGAGCAGCAGGGCCGCCGGTAGCGATAACCGATCGGAGGCGGGCGCAGTGTACGAGCAGCGGGAGCAGTTGGTGGAGGAGATAAGCACGGCGGAGCGGGCGCGGGACCTGCTGGCGGGGCTGGAGCGGCGCCTCAAGGAGAGGGACCGTTCGGACTTGGAGGAGCACCTGGGCCACCTGGAGCAGTTGGCCGGATCCTTGCCGGAGGCACACACCGTGCGGCTGTTGGCCGAGTCCGCTGTCGGGTCCGCCAGGGCTCGCGGCGCGGGCTATGCCGGGTCCGCCGCGAGCAGGAGCCGCTCGAAGACCGAGGGGAGGCTCTCTTCGCTGCGGGGCTCCCTTGGCCGCTTGGACGCGTTGGCCCGCATGGACGCGTAGCGCCCCCGAACGGAGGCGCGCTCTCCGGGTGGTCTCGGCCCTCCATCGCACTCATATTCCTATTAGTGCGGCGATGACCGTACCGGCGAAACCCAGCTAAAGCTGTACCTTCACCCCCGAGGTACTCGCAGATCCGGGTTCGTCGTACTGGACAGAATGCCTTCGGCCAACTCGCTCCCGCCCGTTCGCCCACAGCTGCAAGGCCGTACCCAGCAGCGCACCAGAGACGAACAGCAACCACGTGGTAACGAAGACGGCGCCCAAGACGAAGGGGTTTAGTTCGTCCGTGATGAGGTCCCGCAAGGCGAACCCAATATCACTATACACTTCTGGCCAAAACCAGTGTGTGATCCCCAGGCTTACCAGAAACACCACCACCGTCGTCCCTATCGCCGTGATGAGCCCCACGTACTGGAAGGTTGCGAAGGCAAACTTTCCGCCGTCTCTGATGCCGCCATAAACGCCGAAAAACAACGCGGCTATCGGGCCAAGCCCGAGCCAAATGGTGCCAACGCTGTGGGGTCATACGGTGACCAAGAATGCAATGTACGCACCATACGATTCGACGGCGAGTGTCAACAGCCAACCCACAAGGTAAGAGGGCAATACGCCCGCCAAAGGGCGAGAGTAAGCTTGTTCGTTCCTCGGACCTAGCAGCAGCCCGCGCACCGTCTTGGAAGATGCATCAGTCGCGCCGCTTGCTCGAGGTCGTCGTCGCACCTCGGTTGATTCGCCGTGAGGGGCACCGCTAGCGAGCGTGTCACGCAACTCTCGATTCTCCCGCTCCAGTGCCTCTATTCTCCGGGCCAACTCGTCTGGGTTCGGCCCAGTATCTTCTCCGCCCATACCCTCTTGCTCCTCTTCACAAAGCCCCGCTGGGACGTTACAGCAGTAGCTTAATACACCGTACATGAAGAGTGCATCCCTCAGATGACCTAGCTATACCCCTCCGCGCGGACCTGGGGTTGCAATAGCGCGATTCGCATCTGCTCACTATAGTGTGGCCCGATCACTGCTCGAAACGCCAGGCCCGGCGTCGTCCTTGCTTGCGTAGGCCCATACGAAGGCAGTAGAACCCGGCCACCTTGGGTTCCGTGCGCAGAGAGGTCTAGAACGTCAACACTATAAGTCTACGGTCGGTCGCTGGCGGCGCCAAAGCCGATAACGTACCCTTCGGTGTAAGATGCGAAGGGTATTGCCGTGGCTTGCCATCGCCGTGGTTCTTGTGGGCACCGCGTTCCTACTCCGCACTCAAGGACACCTGTGGTGGCGTCCTTGTGATCATCTGTGCCTGTGGTCTGGGGACTCCTGGAGTTCGGATAACTCCCAACAACTCTTTGGCTCGTTCACCTTTACACACGTGCTCCACGGCTTCCTGTTTTGCGGGTTAGTGGCGCTCGTCTTGCCACGCCTGTCGGCGCTCTGGCAGCTATCGGTGACTGTCACGGTAGAAGCCCTCTGGGAGATAGCCGAGAACTCTGAGTTCATCATCCGGCGCTACCGCGAATGGACCGTGGCGCACGGCTACCACGGAGACACGATCGTGAACTCGTTCGGTGACATCCTCGCCTGCGGGCTCGGGTTCGTGCTCGCTCGAGAGCTCGGGTTCCGCCGCGCGTTCGCGGTGTTCATGTTGACGGAAGCGGTGTTGATCGTGTGGATCAGGGACAGCCTCCTGCTCAACATCCTAATGCTGATCTACCCGATAGATGCCATCAAACACTGGCAGGAAGCGGGACATTGAGGAAGCTAGAGTACGGGTTCTCTTAGCCGGGCTTCTACTACAGGCCAGGGCAGCAACCAGCGTTTATCACGGTAACTATAACTTTTTGATCCACCATGCGGTACTAGCCCTTGGCCATCTCGTGCGAAAAGCGCCCCGAATGTTCGTCGCCGAACAGTATGCCGCCGTTCGCGTAGGCGGCCTTCTTGGCCCTCTCCAGCAGCGACGAAGGGCTTACCATTGTGTCTAGTTCGTAGGTCTTCGCCACCATCTACTTCCTTCCATACAGGTGGGGATGCTCCAACGAGGAGACCTTGCGTGCCCCCGGGCGTTACCCGCCCCCGCCTCTGTCAGCCACCGGGTCGTGCCGGCGGAGTGCCGGTACGCTGTGCGAGGCCATCGGATAGCGCACGGGCGAGCTCCCCGGCGCTCATTCCGGCGGTGTGCTGCCGGAGGTTTCCCATCAGCCGCATCTCTCTACTGAGCCGTGCTTGGTAAGCGTGTCTTCGAGGTCCTTCCTACCTTGCTGCAGAAAGCCTGGGTCGGCTGCTGCCCGGCTCGCCAGATCCCTTAGTGCGTTCTCGCGCATAGTCGGCCTCCAAGCGTGAGCCTCGAATTGCGCCATGAGTCTACCCCGATCCGTACCAGCCAGTTCCTCCTCGCCTACCTAGGAGCAATCTTTCGCTTGCGGCGCAGGGTTGAGCAGTCGGTGGCTACTCGGGTTCATAGCACGAAGATCAGAGCTAGCGCTTCTGTGAACCTATCTCGTGTCTGCGCACTATGCACTTTGGTATAACGCCGGAAGATAGGTCAGCGCACGCCGAAGGGAGCACCAAGCTTTATGGCTTACATCCACGCGATTGCGGCGGGGCACCTCGAATTGGCTTTGTACACGGTCTCGGTGCTCGCGAGCGCCCTGCCAGATACTCTCTTATTGGTTATGTTGAGGGGCTTCGGCGGGCGAGGTTTCGGTAGAGGGCGTGGCATCTTCAGGCTGTTCAGGATCTTCAGGCTGGTCAGGATCTTGTTCGTACTGTTGTTCACCACCGCGCTCGGACCGATCGTGCTTGTGGTGCTGGTCGCCATCGTCGCATATGCTTTCTTTGCCAGCAGAAGAGGACGCTGAGCGACCATCAGTAGTGGCGTTTCATCGCGATTAGACGTCACGTCACGCCATCCTCGAGACCCCCGTTCCGGTACTGGGGTCAAGCACCGCGCGAAGTCCACGCTCACGGCTGTCCAAATCGACGTTAGCCGACGCAGGGTCGGGCGCGACAGTAGGGGCAGCCGTGTACTCGAGAAGGCGAATTCTCGAAACTCCGCATATACGATAGACACTCAGGAGCGTGTACATATAACCCTTGGCGCACACTTCGGAGAACCTTAGGGTGCTTCTTGAGGGGACTCTCCAAGTGAGTGTAAGCCGAGGGCTTTTGCCTCTTCGGGAGAGAGGACGAGGGCGATTTCCGTGGTACTCTCGCACGCTTCGCAGCGCATAAAAACGTCGGCACCGCCGTCCGGGTGAGCCTGGACCTCGTCGTTAGGCACGGGTTCTGAGCCGCCACAGTCAGGGCAGGTAAGGCCCTTCTGGTGTGCGATCTGCGTAGCCTGGCGTTTCTGCTGGTCTGAGAGCTGGGCTTTTCTAGTCACGCTCTCAGTCTACCCTACCGCGCTACTAGGATGCTTCTGACGTATCTATTCACCCGAGCGCGTGGAGAAACTGTCTGCAAAGGGGTTTGAATAGTGCTCCGAGGGTGGATTTGGCTGCTAGAGTAGGGCCAAAACAGATCGAAAGGTGCCACTTAGGCCCCCTGTGAGGCCATGTTTCGGGCACTCCCGGAACTTTTCAGACAGTTTCGGAGAAACGGTTTGGAAATTCGGGATGGGTCCCGACATGGGCATTCTAGAGCGTCAAGAAGGGTCTAAAGAGCCTCGATCGGCGCCCTCTTGGCGCCAAAAACGCGCGGCCGAGAAGCTTTCAGCTATTTTCCAAACTGTTTCGGAAGGGAGGTTCTCCGAAATCGACCTGTAACGGCAATTCGTAAGCTCGGGAGAGCATGCGCGGCCCCGAAGATGACCTCCGACTGCCTTGTGAGTCCACGCGCGTATAATTCATTGCATGGGGCGAAACCTCATCGACCAGCGCTACGAGTTGCGCACCGTTGTTGGCAGCGGAGGCATGGCGGAGGTCTACCTGGCTGGCGACGAGGTCCTCGGCCGGGAAGTGGCCCTCAAGTTGTTGAAGGACCGCTACGCCGAGAACGAAGAGTTCGTCGAACGCTTCAAACGCGAGGCCAAGAGTGCCGCGGCCCTAAGCAGTCCTTATATCGTCCCCATCTTCGATAGGGGCGAGACGGCGGACGGGACATACTACATCACCATGGAGTACCTACCGGGTGGCACCCTCAAGGATAGGATGACGGTCATGGGTGCACTGCGGCCTCAGGCGGCGGCAGAGGTGGCGCTCCAGGTCGCCAAGGCCCTCAAGACCGCGCACGCACGTGGCGTCGTTCACAGGGACATCAAACCTCGCAATATCCTCCTTGCTGATTCGGATCAGGTGAAGGTGGCGGACTTCGGCATAGCGCGGGCCGTCGATGCGACCACGATCTCCCATACCGGAGACATACTCGGCAGCGCTAAGTACATGTCACCCGAGCAGGCCGTGGGTGAACAGGTGGGACCGGCGAGCGACCTCTACTCTTTGGGCGTCGTCCTCTACGAGATGCTCACAGGGAGTGTGCCCTTCGAGGTGGAAACCCCGGCTGATGTGCCTATCCGGCACGCGGTCGCCCCGCCGCGACCTCCGAAGGAGGTCAATCCAGAGATTCCAGAGGAACTAGACGCCATCATCATGAGGCTCTTGGCGACAAACCCCGAGGGTCGTTATGGGAGCACTGAAGAGGTCATCCAAGAGCTCCAGCGGGTACGCGCCGACCTGCCCTCGGCCCACTCGTCCACCAACGGGTCGACTACCGAAACCGCTCCGGGCGGCCCGAAGGCCTCCACCTCCTCTCCCGCCTCATCCACCAAGTCCGTGTCTCGGCGGAGGAGGGTCCTCCCAACCTTAACCATCCTAGCCGTGCTCCTCACCCTGCTGGCCGTTGTCGGCTGGGGCCTGTGGCGGGATGGCAGTAAGAGCAGCATTCTCCACGATCTGATGAGACCCTTTGCCACGGAAGCCCACCAAGACACCAAGAAACACGCCAAGCGTCCGCCGCCAGCCCCGAAGATGGTTCGTGTCCCCACAGTCAAGGGTATGACCGAACAAGCTGCGCGCCAGCGTCTCACCAACGCCGGTTTTAAGGTCGGGATGCAACATCGTGAGAGTCCCGAAGAGGATGCAGGCAAGGTGATAGGGCAATCGGTTCCGGGCGGCAAGGAGGCGCAGCGGGGCTCGAAGGTCCTTCTCACGGTCGGCAAGGGCCAACAGGTTACGAAAGTGCCAGACTTGACAGGCCTCCCCTACTCCGAGGCGGAGAACAGGTTGGAGGAGGCGGGTTACCTCCTCGGCGGCGTTAAGGAGGCGACGAGCAAGAACGTGCCCGCTGGCGTGATCATAAAGCAAGACCCTCCACCAGGGAGTACGCTAACTCCAGGTTCCTACGTATACCTGACGGATAGCATCGGACCACCAGCGGAGGGTACCGATGAGACCCAAAGCTCCAGCAGCACCGCAAGCGCCCAGAGCGCTTCTTCGGGTGGGGTTTCAGGCGAGGAGGCGGCGGTAGCGGCTGCGGTGCGGGGGCACTACGAGGCCATAGGCGCAGGTAACTTCGAGGAAGCTTACTCCTACTTCGGGCCCACCATGAGAAGCGAAACGGAGGAGGCGAATTGGATTGCAGGCGAGGAGTCCTCCCAGATACAGAGCATTACCATCAACTCCTTAGAAGTAAATGACATGAGTGGAGACAAGGCCACTGCTACCGTGGACTTTAGCTCAATAAACAAGACAGAGACCGCCCGCTTCCACATCGTGTGGATGCTGGTGAAGGAGGCCGGAGAGTGGAAGCTCGACCATCAGCTCTCTGGGCAGAGAATTGGCTGAGGCCGCCTGGCTAGAGAGCTACATTCAGCTCCACTTCGTCGCTCAGCCGCACTACCGCACGAAACGACACCCTCGGCGTTGCCCTAACTTGCGTGGGCCCACCTGAAGGCGGTAGAAGCAAGCCCCATCACCTCGTCTCTGGGCCTCGCGTCTAGGCAACGAGTTGCACCTCTATCGTACCCTCTGGATCTAGATTAATCGTAAAGGACGACGCCGTTGTCACAATCGGCGTCGACCGACGCGGGGTCGGGCGCGACAACGGTAGCTGCCGGTGGAGCCACCGCGCACAACCGAGAAGGGAAGTCTGCGAACTTCGCCCTGACGGAGTTCTAGGAAGTTAGACGATGAAAAGGAGCATGTCGCCGAGATACTCAGCATGCGAGTGTTCGTGGCGGGTACAGAGACTCAGAGAAAGAAGGCCATAATGGTCTTGAGCAACTACAAGGTGGGCGCAGGGTTCGCGGTCTCCGATATGGCCAGAGCCAGGGAGTTCTACGAAGGCAAGCTCGGCCTCTCGGTGAGCATCGACTCGCCCGACAACGTGCAGTACCGCTGCGCAGAGGATAGCGTGTTGCACATCTACCTCTCCCCTGAGCATGCAGGCAAATCTACGGAGACCCTGGCTAGCTGGGGTGTCGACGACATCGAGAGAGTGGTAGAGGAGCTCACCAAGAGGGGCGTCACCTTCGAGCACTACGACGAACCGGGATTGAAGACAGATGAGAAGGGCATCGCCACCTTCGAGGGTGATGCCAAGGTCGCCTACTTCAAGGACCCCGACGGCCACACCCTCTCGATTGCCCAAGCGCCGCGCTCCTGAACTTCTTGCGAGAGCGCTTATTCACCTGAGTGCGTGGAAGGGGTCTTCTCAGAAGTTGGACTTCCGCTTTACGGAGTTCTCTAGGAAGTTCGCTCCCTATTTGCTGTATGGACCATTTCCTCTTGACACGAGAAGTCTCTGTAGGTATATTGGTCGTATGACCAACCAGCAACAGAAGCGAAGGTATTCTGAAGACGAGGAGAGGCGCGGCGACCGCCGATCCAGGATAGTCGAGGCCGCCCGCAAGCTCTTGGCCGAGGAGGGCTACGACCAGGTGACCATGAAGCGCGTCGCCAAAGAGGCGGAGGTGGCGCAGGGCCTCATCCACTACTACTTCTCCGGAAAGGACGAGATCCTGCTTGAGGTCCTCATGGAAGCCTCCAGGGAGTACGCCAGGGAGACGCAGCGGCTGACCGATTCCCTCCCACAGGACGCAGACCTCGCCGATGTGGCGCTGGCCGCCACCAGGGAGAGGGTCTTCCGCATGCCGGAGTGGTACAGGCTGCGCTACGAGCTCTTCGCGATGGGCCTACGCAAGCCCGAGTTCCTCCCGGGCGTCGCGGCCTTGCTCGGGAGCGGTCGCGAGGGCATAGCAGCCACCTTAGGAAAGATCTCCGGGAGCGAGGCCCCAGAGTCCGCCGAGCCGAGGCAGGCGCTGGCGGGTGTGCTGCTCGCCTGTTTCGACGGGCTTGCCCTCCAGAAGCTCGCCGACCCTGAGGGCTTCAACCTCGACGCGGCCTACGACGCCCTCGCGGAGATGGCGAAGGGGGTGATCGAGAGAGGCTAAGGAAACACCCACTTTTACCCGTTATTGGTCGTACGAACAACCAAATACAGGAGGATCGAGAAGTGAAGGTGATGGGTGCGAGCGAAGCGAGTGCCAGTGCGACAGCGACACTGACGGTGCGCAGGGTGGCCCATGCGAGCGTCCTGCTCGACTTCGACGGCGAAACGATACTGACGGATCCTTGGTTCTCTGAGCTTTCGGGACACCGCTGGGGCGAGGCCTTGGGAGTGGCGCTGGGGGAGTTGCCGGCCCTGTCCGGCGTGATCGTAAGCCACGCGGACTACGACCACTTCGACATGGGTGCTTTCTCGGCCTATCCCAACAAGGACGTGCCGTTCGTCTTGCGGCGCGGAACGGCCGAGAAGACTCGAGCGGCGGGCTTTCGGAACCTGACCGAGATCGAGCCTTGGGAGTCGACACAGGTAGGATCGGTACGGGTTACGGCCGCGCCCGCCAAGCACAAGGAGTTCCTGGGCGTCATGCAGAACACCTACGTGCTGGAGGGCGCTGGCTTTACCGTCTACTTCGGTGGAGACACGCTTCTGATTCCCGAACTCGGCGAGTTGGCGCTCCGGTTCCCGGAGATAGACCTCGCCCTCTTGCCGATCAACGGTCTTAAGCTAAGGCCACTGATGAACCGCCAGATGGTGATGAACGCCGAACAAGCCGCGGAACTGACCGCCATCCTCGAGCCCCGAGTGGTAGTGCCGATCCACTACCGATACTACGCCACCTTCCCACGCACGCTCCTGATCGAACACGAGCGAGATCCGGAGGCGTTCGTACGCTCCGTCGAACAGAGAGCGCCAGGAACGGAGGCACGGGTCTTGACCCCCGGAGAGCCGCTCGAGCTCGGTAGGGAGCGATCCTGATGATCCGCAGGAAGGATGGGAAGGCAGACGAGAGAAACAGGGTAACGGGACCCGAGGCCAACGCGGGCGTGGTCAGGAGCTTCTACGACGGGATGAACGCCCATGATCTCTCCGCAGCATACCTCTTCGACCTCGATGTCATCCACCACAACCCGCTGCCGGGCAGCCCGCCCGGCAGGGCCGGCAACGAAAGGACGATGCGAGCGCTCTTCTCGGCCTTCCCGGACTGGACCGTCCTGGTCGAGGACGTGGTCGCCGAGGGGGACAAGGTCGCGGTTAGGACCGTGCAGCGCGGCACGCATGAGGGCGAGTTCTTCGGCGTAGCGCCCACTGGGAGGCCCGTCGAGTTTTCGGCCATAGCGGTGTACCGACTGGAGGGGGGCCTGATCGCCGAGGAGTGGATAGAGACCGACCGGCTGGGGCTGCTGGTCCAGCTTGGCGTACTCTCACTCCCCTGGCAAACCGGCGGAGTGGCACGTGGTTAGGCAAGCAAATCAGAAAGTCCAGACAGTCAAAACCTCCACCCTTAGGAAGGAAAAGAAGACCATGAAGAACGCGGCAAGCAAGATGATGTGGGTGGCCAGGGCCACTGTGTTTATGGTGGGCCTCGCCGTGACGCTGGCGCTGGTGCTGGGGGTAGCCACCACAGCACTCGGAGCTACAGGAGCCAGCTTCATCCTCGGCAAGCCTAACTCAGCCACCACAACCACAAGCCTGGTTAGCACCCTCTCCAAGGCAACCAAGTCTGCCCTCAGCGTAACCAACAAGAGCGGTGGTCCTGCCTTGAGCCTCGGGGTGCTCTCTGGGAAGGCTCCCATAAGGGTGAGTGCTACGGCTGGCACCGCAACCAACCTCAGTGCTGACAAGTTAGACGGCAAGGACTCTAGCGAGTTCCTGGGCAGGACAGAGAAGGCCGCCGACTCTGACACGCTGGACGGCTTGGACTCCATAGCCTTGCAGCGCAGGGTGAGCACAGCGTGCGATCCGGGCTCCAGCATAAGGGCTATATCAGAAGATGGTACCCCCACCTGCGAGATAGACGACGATACCAGCGCAACCCAGGTCAATGCCCTAAAGACGGAGCTCGGGACCAATGACAACGCCCCCAACGAGCCATCTGACCCCGTGAGCTACAGTAAGGTCAAGGACATACCGACCAACATCGTAAGCCGCGACGCGGACACCCTCGATGGCAAGGACTCTGCGGCTTTCCTGGGAGCCACCCAGAAAGCTGCCGACTCGGACAGGCTAGACGGCAAGGACTCCTCAGACTTCGCCGCCGCCTACAAGCGCACGGTAGTGGTGAGCCCCATGGGCACAGATCTTGCCTACAACGGCCAAGTGCTCCTCGATGCCCTCAACGGCATAACGGACGCCTCGGAGAGCAAACCTTACCTAATCTACTTAGAGCCTGGCACCTACTTGCTTGGCTCCCGTACGCTTCACATGACGCCGTATGTAGACATACAAGGCGCCGGGCTAAACACTATGATCTTGGGGTCATCAAATTCCTCCGGGTCCTGCGATGCAGCCGTGGCGGGGGCGAGCAACGCCGAGTTGAGCTCTCTAATGGTGCGCAAGCAGGCAAACGGGTGCAGTTTTGGCATCATCAGCAACTCTACCGTCAATTTTCGTCTGACCAACGTCACAGTCGTGAGCGCCGTAGGAGGTTTCATCACCGACTTCTCGCCCAGCACAGCTGTGTACAATTTGGGCTCTTCTCCTACGATGACCAACGTCACAGCTATAGCTTCTGGGGGATCGACCAACTACGGCGTGAGGAATGACTCCTCGTCTCCTACGATGACTAACGTCACAACTGACGTTAGAGGAACCAATAGCTTCGGTGTGCACAATTTATCCTCCTCGCCTACCATTAAGCAGAGCACCTTGAGGGGGGACACCAACTCGCTCTACCAAAAGGGGGGCACCTCCAACGTTGCGCTTACCCAGCTTGTTGGGGCTGTCTCAAGGCCGTCAGGCACCCTGCAGTGCTTCAACAACTACGACCAGAACATGGCTCCGGTCACCTGCCCATAGGGGGCCATCCGCCCACAGAGAGAAGGCCATCTAGCCTTGGGGCCGGGGCATAGTAGCTCCGGCCCTCTCTCTTGCCCTTATTCGCCGAAGGGCCGGCCGGGTGCCTTGTGTCTTGTCCTACGTAAGAAGCCTGGCACTTCGATTCTTCCCCTCTTCTCTAGGCGCGGATGATGGTGCGTACCACCCTGCAGGCTACGATCAGCATGCTGTAGCCGAAAAGTCGGGGCCAACGTCGGGTCGCCAGATATGCCATAGCGGAATGGAGCCGAGAATCGACGAACCCTGGCTCTTGAGGGGTGTCCCGCGACTCGACCGCCCCGCGCTGTGGTGCTCCCGAAGCGTGTCCTTCGGCCATCTTCGACCTCCTATAGAGATTGTACGGTGCCGTGTCTCTCTGGCACAGGCTGTAGCCGGCTAGGTCTTCTCAGTGTACACCCGAGTACGTGCAAGCGGGGTTCTGCCAACTTCGCCCTAACGGAGTTCTAGGAAGTTCGCCCTAGGGGTGACTCTACTGCTTTATCACCGACTCTGCAGGCTGTGGGGTGGTTATCGGATCACCGTGCAGATGTACGATCTTCCAGGTGCCATCTTCGGGTCGGAGGACCATCGTGTTTCGTAAGTCGATTGGGTTGAGAACCTCGCTTCCTCCGACCTTGGCCCTCTCGTGCGCCAGCTGCACGACGCAGGCCAGCTCCTCGGTCACGTGCTTCGCTACGATCTCGGAGCCTAGGAACTCGCCGTCCCTCAGACGCGATGCGGTACGCTCAAGGGCCTCGGCGACCTCCTCCCATCCGCGCACCACGGGGAAGAAGGGGTTGGCAAGGGTTACGTCTTCGCGGTGGGAAAACAGAGCCTTGTAGGGCTCTGGGTTGCCTTTTATGAACTCGGCCGTGGCGAGCTTGTAGCGCTCGATCAGCGCATCGACGTCATCTACGGCGGCCACCTTAAGAGATCACCCCCAACTTCAGAACGTGCTCCTTTCCCTCAATACCCTACGACCATCCTACGCTATTCACCGGCTAGCTTGGAAGGGCTCTTCTGCAAAATTTAACTAGGCCGGAGCAAGCTTGACGCTGAAGCGCAGTCCCGTTGTCGTGATCGGCGTTCGCCGACGCGGTGTCGGTTGCGACAACAAACCCCGACAGTGCCTCCTCGCCCGCGCCTAGCAGTAGTGTTCTACGAAGGTCGCCCGTAGTGGATTTTCGGAAGTTAGCGTATGCGCGAGGAGGTGTCTAGGTGGGAAGCTCGATGCTGCCATCCGCAGCCATCGGGAAGGAAGGGTTCCACGCCACTTCCCACAGGAAGCCGTCGGGGTCTGCGAAGAAACCGTGGCGCCCGAAGAAGATCTCCTGTGCCTCTTTTACTATCGTGGCTCCGGCCTCTTCAGCTTCCGCAAGTACCGAGTCTACCTGCTCCTTCTCAGCCACGTTGTGTGCCAGCGAGAAGCGCGGGAACCCACCGCTTTCTACATTGTCTACATCGATGCCTGCGTCGGCAGCGAACGACGCCCTCGGAAAGAGAGCGATCACCACCCCGCCCGCTTTGAAGAACGCCACCTCATCGCCGCCCACGTCGGACTTGGGCCACCCCATGCCGTCGCGGTAGAAGGCGACGGCTCGTTCGAGGTCGCTCACACCGAGCGTGAGGAGGCTCACCCTGGGTTCCACTGCTCAGTCTCCTTCTGTTGCTAACCAGTTATGTAGGGTATTGTCCCGCAGGGAGCTTCCATTTCACTGCCTATTCACAGGAGTGCGTGGAAGGGGTCTTCTCCGAAGATGGACTTCCGCTTTACGGAGTTCTAAGAAGTTCGTGAGGTTCACCCGCGCCTAAGGATTGCGTAGGTCAGGATGCCAGACCCCAGAAGCAGCGACGCTGCAGGCAGAAGGATGGAAGGTCCCCCACCGTCAGCCAGGATTTGCGGAACCGAAGAGGTGCTGGCCGAAGCCGTAAAATCCGAAACACATGGTCCGTAATCGCACCCCGATTGGTGGCCGGGCGGTCCGGGAGCGACCTCGCAACTGCTGTCTACATAGTCGTTCTTGTCAGCCCGGTATTCGTCCCTGCCAGCACCACAATAGAGCTTGTCCCGCTGCCCATCATCTCGACCGGAATCAAGCTCATCGTCTCCATCCCCGCCATAGAGGACATCCTCGCCCGAACCTCCATAGATAACGTCGGAGCCCTTGCCGCCTACTAGCCGGTCGTACGCCGAGCCCCCGCTGATGGTGTCGTCGCCCGGACCGCCATAAAGCACGTTCTTGCTCAGATCTTTGATTCCGCTTTCAAAACGAAAGTAGTGCCCATGCCCGTGGAAGTAGTGCCCGTGCACGTTTTTGAAACCGAGGTTATCTAGTTCGTCGTCGCCCGGCCCGCCGTAGATGACGTCGCCGCCCAACACTCCCTCGAGCTCATCTGAGCCACCAAGGCCGCGTATTTCGTCCGGGCCGTCCTTACCGGCGAGGTGGTCTGCTTTATTAGTACCTGTGAGCAGCCCGCCCTTGGGACACCCGGGCACGTCGTTTGTGATATAGGGCACGAGGGCTTGTCCCTTATTCGTCCACGACTTGACGAGGATGGTTCGCGTCCCCCCGCACCGGCCTTCTTCTGAGGCCGTTGTTTCGGGTGAGCTTGCCTGCTCCTTCTTCTTGGAGTCTTCCGCCTGCACTCCTGAAGCGCCAGCCATCAGAAGAACGGAGCATCCGATCAGGAAGGCCACCACCAAAGCTATGAGGTGTCTTTGGCGAATCACGACGCCCTCCCCTTCTCTTGGTATGCATCCCCTGCTACTAGCACCCCCAAGCATGCCACACAACGCTCCCTGGCACATCTCCCAGAAAGCCATATTCACCGGAGTGCGTGGAAGGGGTCTTCTCGGAACTTCGCGTGTCAGGCGCTCTCGGCGTTTCTCCAGAAACCGTATACCGACTATCATGGCTCAGTACATTCTGGAAGGGGATGGCGAGATGAGCACATGGGATACCGGCCCAACCAACGACCTTTTGGGATACCCCGCCGATGCTCGCTTGTTGTTCGTCAACGCCGACGATTTCGGGATGTGCCATGCCGTAAACGAGGCCATCATCCGCTCGCTCGAGGAAGGCATCGTCGGCTCTTGCAGCGTGATGGTCCCTTGCCCCTGGGCACTCCACGCCCTCGCCTGGCTGCAAGATACGCCCGATACTCCCTTTGGCGTTCACTTGACATCCGTCAGCGAACAACCCACCTACCGGTGGGGACCGATAACCTGTCGTACGCAGGTGCCGTCGCTGGTCGACGAGGCGGGGTATTTCTATTCCGGGTCACGCATCGAGGAGTTCCTGGTGCAGCTCGATGTGGGTGAGTTGGAGCGGGAGTATCGCGCCCAGATCGAACAAGTGTTGGAGGTCGGCTTGCGGCCGACCCACCTCGACAGCCACTGCGCCATCCACACCCGCCGCGAAGAGATCTTCGAGATGACGATCGGCTTGGCTCGCGAGTACGGCGTGCCGCTTCGGGCGTATTACCAACGCTTTATCGAAAGGATGCGGCGAGAGGGCTACCCGGCCAACGATCACGACCTAGTGGACAGCTACGACCTCGACACGGAGGGCAAAGCGGCGCGCTACGCGCAGATGTTGCGCGCGTTGCCGGGCGGCCTGAGCGAGTGGGCGGTCCATCCCCGTCTGGGTAACGCTGAACTGCGAGCCGTGGAGCCCAGTAGTTGACAGGTACGCCAGAGTGATTTCGATTTCGTCATATCGCAAGAAGCTCGGGCCATTTTGGAAGAGGAAGGCATCACTCTCGTCGACTATGAGGCGCTACGAGCGCTATGGAACGACAGGCCTCGTGCTTAGGAGGTGGTCACGTAAGTCGTGGGGTAGATCGTTGTTGAATGCGCGCCGTTCGACGCTACCGACCCTATCCACCGGATTGCGTGGAAGGAGTCTTCTCGGAAGTTTGCTTAGGCCGGCGCGAGCC
>CADDZK010000054.1 GCA_902812425.1 Actinomycetota bacterium | reverse complement strand
GGATGTCGGCGGCGGCCTCGTCGCCGCCGACATCCACCCCTCCCCGATCCCTTTCTGCGAGGTCGTAACCACGACGACACACAAGACGCTGCGGGGGGCCCGCGGGGGTATGATCCTGTGCCGCGACGAGTTCGCGAAGAAGGTGAACAGCCGCGTCTTCCCGGGCATGCAGGGCGGACCGCTGATGCACGCCATCGCAGGCAAGGCCGTCGCCTTCGGCGAAGCGCTGCAGCCGGAGTTCAAGGACTACGCCCGCAAGATTGTCGAGAACTGCAAGGCCCTGGCCCAAGGGCTGCTGGAGGGTGGCCTGAACCTCGTCTCGGGCGGGACGGATAACCATCTGATCCTGGTCGACCTCAGGGATGCGGGCGTCACGGGTAGTGAGTTGGAGGATTCGCTTGAGGCCGTCGGCGTAACCTGCAACAAGAACATGGTCCCGAACGACCCCGAACCGCCGACCGTGACAAGCGGCGTCCGCCTCGGCACGGCCGCGATGACGACCCGCGGCATGGGCGAGGACGAGATGCGTGAGATCGCAAGCATCATCGTCGCGACCACGCGCGGCGAGAAGTACGGCCTGCGCGAGCGGGTGACGGCGCTTACGGAGGCGTACCCGCTCTATGAGTGAGACCAGGCCCGACGTGAAGAACCTGCACGTCGTAGACGGGCCTCTGAGCCAGCACAAACTCGCCGTCCTGCGCGACGAGCGCACGCGGACCCCCGACTTCAGGCAGGCCATGAAGGAGCTCGCTCTCATCATGGTCGCAGAAGCTACGAGGAGCATGCCGACCCGTCCGGTAAGCATCCGCACCCCCCTGACGGAGACTGAGGTGGAGGAGATCTCGGGTCCCGTCTGCCTCGTGCCCGTCCTTCGCGCCGGTCTCGGGATGCTCGACGGGGCGCTGGCCCTGCTGCCGACGGCGACGGTCGGGTTTATGGGCCTCCAGCGCGACGAGGAGACGGCCCTGCCGGTCGAGTACTACGTCAACCTCCCTAGCAACCTGGACGAGTACCTGGTACTCGTCCTCGACCCGATGCTCGCGACGGGGGGGAGCCTCTCGGCCACGATAGACAAGCTCAAGGAGGAGGGGGCTACCTGGATCTCCTGTCTCCACGCCGTCGCCGCCGTGCCAGGCGTCGAGCGCCTCACGCGCGAGCACCCCGACGTAACGTTCTACGCCGCCGCCGTCGATCCCGAGCTGGACGACCGCTCGTTCATCGTCCCCGGTCTCGGCGACGCCGGAGACAGGCTCTATGGAACCCTTTAAAGACCCCGCTGTAGATACCTCGAACTCCCACGAGACCCTCAAGAAGGTCCGTCCTTCGTGGGACGAGTACTTCATGCGCATAGCGCACGAGGTCGCGACCCGCTCGACCTGCCCGCGCCTCGCAGTAGGAGCCGTCGTGGTGCGCGACAAGCGGATCCTGACGACCGGCTACAACGGCAGCCCTTCGGGGATGCCGCATTGCGAGGACGTGGGATGCCTTATCCGCATAGTGGACGGCCGCGAAAGCTGCCAGCGCACCCTGCACGCCGAGCAGAACGCCATCATCCAGGCCGCCTACCACGGCGTCTCCGTGACGGGCGCCTCGATCTACAGCACCCACCAACCGTGCCTGATGTGCGTGAAGATGATCATGAACGCAGGCATCGAGGAGGTCCACTACTCGGGCGGCTACCCCGACCCTCTCGCTATGGAACTGGCCACCGAGGGCGGACTGGCGATGGTCCGATTCGGGGCTACCGAGGGCTAATCTCCCGAACCGTATAGTGTCCTGGCCCAGACCGCTTCGAGCGTACGGAAGACCGCCTCGCTTTCTTCGCGCGACGGGCGAAACTCCGGACGCCCGAAGACGTCGAGAAGGTAACGCTCGGTCATCAAGACCAGCGCCCGCGCCGTCTCTTCGGGGTCGAGGTCTGCGGGTGAGACGCCGGCCTCGACGTCGCGCGAGATGCGGGCTGCTACCGCCGTGACGAGGCGTTCGATCAGGCCGAACCGGTAGACTTCCTCGACCCTGGCATCCTGGCCCGCCGCATCGGCGATCGCCCGCAGCACGGGCCCGTACTCGACGAAGGTCTGAGAACCTGCACGCAGAGCGTCCACGAGGACGGCCCTCGCCTCGTCCCCCTCCGGCACACCAGAGAGCCAGCGCCAGTCCAGCGCGAAGAGCAGACCGCCAAAGCCTTCGAGCAGGTGCGTGATCAGGTCGTACCGGTCCCTGAAATACGCGTAGAAGGCCGGCCTGGATAATCCAGTCCGTACCATGACCCCCTCAACGGTCATCTCCCTGAACGGATGCTCCTCCAGAAACGCACGCGCAGCAGCCAGTATCGTGCGCTCCGCCTCCTCAGGCCTGCGTCGCCTGCGCGGACCCCGATCCACACTCACCTCATCTCTACCCTTCGATCTCCTCCGACGACAGAAAATGTATCGCTTTATTGACACCGTGTCTATTGACGTCGTGTCAATAGCGGATTATCATCCTGAGAAGGAGTCACGAGAGGAGAGTATCGTGGGCTGTAGCAGGACGGCTGGTGATGTGAGGGAGGTGCTTCTGGATGGGGGCGTTATCCGCTACGTGGAGACCGGGGAGGGTCCGACGCTTCTCTTCGTGCACGGCGTCCTTGCTAACGGCGTGCTGTGGCGGCATGTGGTGTCGTCTCTAGGCGGACGCTTTCGTTGTGTCGTCCCTGACCTCCCGCTCGGCGGGCATTCGGTCGCGATGCGGCCCGAGGTTGACATGACCCTGCGGGGGGTCGCCGGAATCGTCGCCGAGCTTATGGAGGCTCTCGAGTTGCGCGACGTAACGCTGCTCGGCAACGACACCGGTGGGGCCATCTGCCAGGCTGTGATCTCCGAGCGTCCCGAGCGCGTCGGGCGTCTCGTCCTGACTAACTGCGACGCTTACGATGCGTTCTTCCCTGTGCTCCTCAGCCCCTTCCACTACGCGGCGAAGCTCTTCGGGGCGCGCTTCGTGGACCTCCTCGCGTGGACGCTTCGGGCTCGCTTAGTGCGGCGGGCCCTCTTCAAAATGGTTGCTGTCAGAGACATCGATGAGGCCACGCTCGATGCCTACGCCAGGCCCCTGATCCAGGACGCCGGTATCAGGCGCGACCTCGCACGGTTCCTTCGTGGCGTCTCGAAACGGTACACGCTCGACGCTGCGCGCAGCTTCGGGCGCTTTCACCGGCCGGTCCTCATCGTCTGGGGAGATAGAGACCCCTTCTTCTCCCCGCGTCTCGCTCTCCGGCTGCAGCAGGACTTTCCGAATGCGCGGTTGGAGGCGGCCTCCGGATCGCGAGCCTTCGTCCCTGAGGACCGGCCTGAACGCCTGGCCGGTCTCATCGAGGAGTTCCTCGGGGAGAGCGCGGGCGGTCCCCTTGAGGAGGTGCCTTCCGGAGATTGGAACTGATTGCAACAAATTGGCAGATAGGGTATAGTTCGGGTGATGCCCGACACCGGATCTCAACGGAACCACGCGAGTGGCAACTACGCGCGTTTCGTTGGTCTTGGATTTACGCTCATCTTGATCTTCGGCCTACCTACCGTGGTAGGTTTCTTCGTGGACAGGGTGGCTGGCACGCTTCCTCTCTTCCTCCTGATCGGGCTCGCCGCAGGGTTCGTAGGGGGGATGTTCTACGTGTACCGGGCGCTCCAGAAGCTGGGTAGCTGATGGGTGCCCACTGGCGGCTGGCTTTCCGGTGTGCCCTCTGGATAGTCGCTTTGATGATTCCTGTTGCGGTATTGCTTCTATGTCTCTACGGCGCAGCCCACGCCGAGGCCTTCGCCTACGGGGTGGGGACGGGACTCGTGAGTTTAATTTCGACGGCGCTTACCGTCTCGTTGCTGTGGGGCCGAAGCATGACACTTGGTATGATAGTCGGGGCGATCTCCTTCGCTGGGCGTTGCGGTCTCGCGGCGGGGGCGCTGGGTGTTCCCGCGTATCTTGGGCTGTGGCCCGTGTTGCCGATGCTGGGAGGCTTCGCCGGGGTTTACCTGGCTGAGAACATCGTGCTCATGCCGGGGGCGCTGAAGATCAGTCATGCGAACATAAGGCGTGGAGCCGAGCAAGCGAGACGCGAAGCGGCACGCGAGAGAGTAGAACGGAGGGCCGAGGCTTGAGGGCGATGCTGGCGCAGATCGGCCAGAATGAGTTACGAGAGAAGATCCTGCACACCTTCGAGGCCGCCAGGCACGCCTGGCACATACCGCTGCACATCGGTCCGATAGACATCTCGATCAACAAGAGCATCTGGTTCTTATGGATCGGGGCGGCCGTTACCTTCCTGATCCTGTTCGTCGGCAGCCGGCTGCTCAAGGACCGGCCCGGCGCCTACCAGGTGATCGTCGAGGAGCTCTACGGCTTCGGGCGCAACCTCGGTGGGCAGGTCGGGGAGGAGGGGAGGAAGTGGTTCCCTTACACGCTCTCGCTCTTCGTCTTCATACTGGTTTTGAACTTCATAGGCCTCATACCGAACACCTATCCAGTTACGGCGAACATCTCGTTCACGTTGGTGCTCGCGCTGCTCACGTTCATCCTCACCCAGTACGAGGGCTTCAGGCGCAACGGCGCCGGGACCTACCTCAAGAGCTTCGCTCCCCCTGGGTTGCCGCTCAAGCCGCTCATGGTGCCCTTCATGTGGGGCATCGAGGTCTTGGGCGAGTTCACCAAGCCCCTCACGCTCGGGATGCGGCTCTACGCCAACATCCTGGCCGGGCACCTCATTATCTACGTCTTCTTAGGCCTCATACTCTACTTCGGCAGCGTAGTCGCGATAATCTCCGTTCCCCTGTCCGTAGTGTTCTATGCGTTCGAGATCTTCGTCGCCATATTGCAGGCTTACATATTCGCTATACTCACGCAGGTTTACATCGAGTTGGCGATGTTCCGCGAGGACCATTAAAGGTCGAAAGAGAAGTCAAGAGAGTCAGCCGAGAGGCGAAAGGAGTAGGAGGATGGATACATTGGCGCTGATACTACCCATGCTAGCGCTGCTTCAGACGAGTGGGGACGTAACCATGATCGGGGTCGGCATCGCCGCGGGAACGGCGGTCATCGGACCAGGGGCCGGGATGGGCTACCTCATCGGGCAGACCATCGCGTCCATCCACAGGCAGCCCGAGGCCTTCGACCAGACGAGGACGCTCATGTTCCTCGGCATCGGCCTCGTCGAGGCATTCGCGCTCTACGGGATCGTGTTCGCGCTCCTCATAGCGTTCGTGCTCTAGACGAGTAGGGGCACGAGAGAGGGTGCTTATGGCATTGCTTATAGCAGAGTTGGATCCCACGGGGATCTTCGACCTAGGCAACACCAGCCTCATCTTCTGGGAGGTCATAACCTTCCTGATCCTGCTGTTCTTGCTCATCAGGTACGTCTACCCGCCGATCAGGAACCAGATCCGGGAGCGTCAGGCCCAGATCGAGCGCTCGATAGACGAGGCCGAGAAGACGCGTGCCGAGGCCCGCGAGCTCCTCGCGGAGTATAGGCGCCAGATCGAGGAGGCCCGCGGCGAGGGCCGGCGTATTCTGGAGGACGCGCGCAAGCAGGCCGAGGCCCAGCGCGAGCGTACGAAGAAGGAAGCGAGGGAGGAGGGTGACCGGATAATCCAGCGCGCCCGCGAGGAGATAGACCGCGAGCGGGAGGCAGCCGTGCGCGAGGTCCGTCGCGAGGTCGCGGATATGGTCATACAGGCCTCCGAGCAGGTCATAGGACGCTCCATAGACCGCGACGAGCACGAGCGGCTGATCTCCCAGGCCCTCGACGACCTCGAAGCCGAGGTCGCCGGCGCGACCGCCGGAGATGGGAGCGAGACCGCTTGAGCGCCGTCTCCACGTACGCCGAAGCCCTCTTCGACGCGGCGCGTGAGAGAGACGAACTCGAGGAGGTCCTCTCGGAGCTCCAGGAGTTCGTCGCTGCGCTGCACGAGAGCGAGGAGCTCAGGCTCTTCTTCTACGGAGGTCAGATCCCCGAGCGCCAGAAGCGCAGGGCCATCGACGGCCTGACAGAAGGCATGAAGACCTCGACGACCAACTTCCTGAAGGTCCTCGTGGACAACGGGCGCGAGGAGATCCTGGAGGAGGTGCTCGCCCGCTACGAGGAACTCGTAAAAGAGCATCTCGGCAGGATCGAGGTCGAGGTTACGACCGCTGTGGAGCTTACCGAAGAACAGCTAGAGAGGCTCAGAGAGCGGCTCGCGGGCGTGCTCGAAGGCCGCGAGGTGATCCTCGAGACCGACGTCGACCCCGACCTGATAGGTGGGGCCGTCTTCAGGTTCGGGGGAAGATTGATGGACGGCAGTATCCGGGGGCGCCTTGAGAGCCTCCGGGAGGGTATGCTCGAGAGGAGTGTTGTTTAGTGGGCAGGCTGAGGCCGGAGGAGATTTCCTCCATACTCAAAGGCGCTATTACAGACTACGAGAACCGCGTCAGGACCGAGGAGGTCGGGCAGGTCCTCGAGGTCGGGGACGGCATCGCGCGCGTCCACGGCCTGACCAACGTCATGTACCAGGAGATGCTCGAGTTCGAGGACACCCGTGGGGAGAAGATCACGGGCCTCGCGCTCAACCTGGAGGAGGACAACGTCGGCGTGATCGTCGCCGGCGACGATACCCATATCCAGGAGGGCAATACCGTGAGGCGCACCGAGCGCCTCGCGAGCGTGCCCGTCGGCGAGGGCGTGCTCGGCCGCGTCATAGACGCCCTAGGACGGCCACTGGACGGGAAGGGCGAGATCGAGGCCGAGGAGACCTTCCCTGTGGAGATCGTGGCGCCTGGCATTATCAAGCGCCAGCCCGTCAAGCAGCCACTCCAGACGGGCATCAAGGCGATAGACGCCATGATCCCCATCGGGCGCGGACAGCGCGAGCTGATCATCGGCGACAGGAAGACGGGCAAGACCTCGATCCTGCTCGACACGATAATCAACCAGGCCGACCAGGACGTAAAATGCGTCTACGTCGCAATAGGCCAGAAGGACTCGACGGTGGCAGGCGTGGTCGCAGCGCTCGAGGAGTCAGGCGCGCTGGAGTACACCACCGTGGTAAACGCCTCGGCGGCCCAGTCTGCGACACTGCAGTACCTGGCCCCGTACGCGGGATGCGCGATCGGCGAGTTCTTTATGAACCGCGGCGAGGACGCGCTCCTGATCTACGACGACCTCTCCAAGCACGCCGTCGCATACAGGCAGATGATGCTCCTCCTCAGACGTCCACCTGGCCGCGAGGCGTATCCGGGGGATGTTTTCTATCTGCACTCTCGCTTGCTGGAGCGTGCGGCGAAGCTCTCCGAGGATGCTGGAGCCGGTTCGCTCACCGCGCTTCCCGTCATCGAGACCAAGGCGGGGGACATCTCGGCTTACATACCGACGAATGTCATCTCCATCACGGACGGCCAGATCTTCCTCGACTCCGACCTCTTCAACTCGGGCCAGCGTCCGGCCATCGACACGGGCAACTCCGTGAGCCGCGTTGGCTCGTCGGCCCAGATCAAGGCGATGAAGAGCGTCGCCGGGACCCTGCGCCTCGACCTGAACCAGTACCGCGAGCTCGCGAGCTTCGCCCAGTTCGGGAGCGACCTTGACAGGGCGACGCAGCAGACGCTGAACCGCGGGGAGCGCCTGACGGCGATCCTGAAGCAGGACGAGCGTGACCCTATGCCCGTCGAGGAGCAGGTAGTCGTCCTCTACGCGGCGTCCAACGGTTATCTGGACGAGGTGGAGACCGACGCCGTCATGGACTGGGAACGCCAGTTCCGCGACTACATGCGCGATACTCACGGCGGCCTGCTCGACACCATCCGCTCCGAGCAACAGCTCTCCGACGCGAACGAGGAGAAGCTGCGCGAAGCCGTGGAGCACTTCAACTCCAACTACGAGCCCGAGCATTCGAGCCTCGTCGACGTCTCCGTCGAGAATGAAGAGGACGAAAGCTCCGAGGATGACTCCTCCGAGGAGCAGGACGGCGAGTCCAGGGACGGAGAAGGGGGCTAGACTTTGCCTTCGGCCAGGGACCTGCAGAGGCAGATCAACACCGTCAAGAACCAGGCCAGGGTCTTCTCCGCCCTTCAGACGGTCTCTTCGGTGAAGTTCCGCAAAGCCGAGGCGAGGGTCAAGCGGGCCCGCCCCTACGCCGAGAACGTCGAGGAGATGATGCGCGACGTGGCGCGAAGCGCCTCGGGGGACCTCCCGCTCCTCGCCGGGAGGGAGGTGCAGCGGGTCGCCGTATGCACCCTCACGGCCGACCGCGGCCTCGCCGGCGGGTTCAACGCTCAGGTGCTCCGCAGGACCGTCAGCCTCAGAGACGAGAAGGACCGTGGCGCCTTGCAGGTGGCGAGCGGCCGTAAGGCAGTCGCTTTCTTCCGCTTTCGGCGGGTAGAGCTCGCCGAGGTATTTACCGGCTTTACGGACAACCCGAGCTACGAGCAGGCGCGTGAGATCGGTCGCGCCCTCACACGTCTCTTCGAAGATGAAGAGGCCGACGAGGTGTACCTGGTCTACAACCGCTTCGAGAGTGCCCTGAACCAGAGGCCCGTCGTCAAACGTCTCTTGCCGGTAGCTCCGGAAGAGGACGACGACGAAGATAGCGGCACCTCGTACATGGAGTACGTCCCGGATGCGGAGACCGTCCTCAAGAGGCTCGTGCCGCGCTATGTGGAGACGATGGTGTGGCAGGCCCTCCTCGAGAGCGCCGCGGGGGAGCACGGTGCCCGCATGACGGCGATGAAGAACGCCACGGACAACGCAAACGACCTGGTGCGCGACCTCACGCTTCAGATGAACAAGGCGCGGCAGGCCCAGATCACACAGGAGATACTTGAGATCGTCAGCGGCGCGGAGGCCCTCTCCGCGGGCTAGAGAGGAGTTTTTATGACCGAGAGCGAGAGCGGGCAGTCCTTCCACCGCACTACCTTCGGCGGTGAGCGGGGCGAGGTAGGAAACGGCCACGCCTCCGCGCAGCAGGAGGGCGGCCAGGACGGCCACGAAGAGCGCCGCGAAGGCGTAGGGACCGTCGTCGAGGTAAAGGGACCCGTCGTTGACGTCAGGTTCCCGCCCGAGGAGATACCCGAGATCTTCAACGCCATCACGGTGCCCATAGAGACGGACGGGGAGACGACCGAGTTGACCCTCGAGGTGCAGCAGCTCCTCGGCGACGACATGGTCCGCACGGTTGCCATGGCCTCGACCGACGGCCTCAAACGCGGGGTTGACGCCAAAGACACGGGACGACCGATAGCCGTGCCAGTGGGCAAGAACGTACTCGGGCGCGTGCTCGACGTGCTCGGCCAGCCGGTCGACGAGCAGGGGCCCGTTGAGGACCCCGAGGACTACTGGCCAATACATCGTCCCTCCCCGAGGTTCGAGGACCTCGCGACGCGGGCCGAGCAGTTCGTCACAGGGATAAAGGTCATAGACCTCCTCTGTCCGGTCAGGCGCGGCGGCAAGGTCGGCCTCTTCGGCGGCGCCGGAGTAGGCAAGACGGTCGTCATACAGGAGCTGATCAACAACATAGCCCTGCAGTACGAGGGCACGTCGGTCTTCGCCGGCGTCGGCGAGCGCACCCGCGAGGGGAACGACCTCTACGGCGAGTTCGAGGAAGCTGGAATCCTCCCCAACGTCGGCCTCGTCTTCGGACAGATGAACGAGCCGCCGGGCGCCCGCTTCCGCGTCGCTTTGACGGGCGTTACCATCGCCGAGTACTTCCGCGAGGAACTGGGCCAGGACGTGCTCTTCTTCGTCGACAACATCTTCCGCTTCGTCCAGTCGGGCAACGAGGTCTCGGCCCTCATGGGCCGCATGCCCTCAGAGGTCGGCTACCAGCCGACCCTCGGTACCGAGATGGGGGCCTTGCAGGAGCGCATAACCTCGACGAAGAAGGGTTCGATCACCTCTTTCCAGGCCGTGTACGTCCCCGCCGACGACTTTACCGACCCCGCGCCTTTCACCGTGTTCGCCCACCTCGACTCGACGGTCGAGCTGAGCAGGTCCCTGGCGGCACAAGGCATCTATCCGGCAGTCGATCCGCTGTCGTCATCATCGACGATCCTCGACCCTTCCGTCGTCGGCGACGAGCACTACGAGGTGGCCCAGGAGGTCAAGAACGTCCTGCAGCGCTACAAGGAGCTCCAGGACATCATCGCGATCCTCGGCATAGACGAATTGTCGGAAGAAGACAAGGTGATCGTCGGGAGGGCGCGTCGTCTGCAGCGCTTCCTCTCGCAACCTTTCTTCGTCGCCGAGCAGTTCACGGGCATGGAAGGCAAGTTCGTGGAGCTCGACGAGACGATACGGTCCTTCAAGGAGGTCGTCGAGGGCAAGCACGACGACCTGCCCGAGCAGGCCTTCTACCTCGTCGGAGGTATAGACGAGGCCGTACAGAAGGCGAAGGGCCTGAGCGGCGAGGAATCCGAGGATGAGACGCCTGACGAGGCGGAGCGTGAGGGTACGCCGGATCAGGACGAGGAACCCTCCTCGACCGGACAGGTCGGAGAGTCGGGCCAGGTAGGCTAGCTTGGCCGAGAATCGCGAGCAGCGGGGCGAAGGAAGGCAGCTCTTTTGCCGGGTCATAACGCCCGAGGAGGTCATCTACGACGGCGAGGCCGACCTGGTGATAGCGCGTATCGCCGACGGGGATCTCGGTGTCCTCGTCGACCACGCCCCGCTGGTCTCCACCGTCGAGGTCGGGGAGGTCCGTATAAGGGAGGACGACGAGCAGTTCGTCTACGCGACCTCAGACGGCTTCTTCAAGGTCTCGGAGAACCTGGTGCAGGTGCTCGTCGAGGAGGCGATCTCCGTCGATGAGATCGACATCGACGCCGCCGAGAACCGCGTCGAGGAGGCCGAACGGGAACTCTCCGAGGTCTCGGAAGAGGCCGAAGACCGTGATAGAGTGATCAAGGAGATAGAGCGCCGCCAGCGCACGGCCGAGAACTTCGTGCGCGCGGCGCGCAAGTACAGGGAAGGCTAGAGCCGAAAAGGGCTCCGGGCCCACGCAGATCGAAGCGGTCTCGCCGGTCGTAACGCAGACGTTATCCGGTTGTTGCCGTTTCGTAACTTTTCGCGGGCATAGTGATAATACGAGTCCAGATGAGCGGGACGGTATACCGGGGAGGATCCGTGTCTGAGAGATTCTACGTCGAGGGTGGGAAACGCCTCCAGGGACAGGTCGAGGTCTCCGGGGCCAAGAACGCGGCCCTGAAGTTCGTCGCTGCCGCGCTCCTTGCGCCGGGGAAGACTATCCTTCACGACGTTCCACGCATCAAGGACATGCATACGATGCTCGCCCTCCTAGACGAGCTCGGGGTGAGGACCAGCTTCTCGGGGAGAACCCTGGAGATAGACGCCTCCACGGTCGACTCGTACACGGCCCCCTACGAGCTGGTGCGCCAGATGCGGGCGAGCCTTGTAGTCCTCGGTCCGCTCGTGGCGCGCTTCGGCGAGGCCGAGGTCTCCGCGCCGGGCGGGTGCAACCTGGGCCTGAGGAAGTTCAACTTCCACGTCGAGGGTCTTCGGGCGCTGGGTGCCGACGTCGAGCTGGACCACGGCTTCATAAAGGCGAGCGCGCCCAACGGGCTGCGCGGCACCGAGGTCAACTTCGAGTACCCGAGCGTCGGCGCGACGGAGAACGTCATGATGGCCGCCGTACTGGCTGATGGGATCACCATCATCGAGAACGGCGCCCGCGAGCCCGAGATCGTCGCCCTCGCCGGCTTCCTCAACTCGATGGGCGCGAGCGTCGTTGGTGCTGGTACGGGCCGCATAGTGATAGAGGGTGTAGATGAGCTCAGGCCCACCGAGTGGACGGTGATGCCGGATAGGATCGAGGCAGGCACCTTCGTCATGGCCGCCGCGGCGACGGGTGGAGACGTCACCGTCGCCAACGCCGTACCAGAGCACCTGAAGATGGAGCTGGAGAAGCTGCGGGAGATGGGCGTTGAGGTTGACGCTACCTCCGGCGTCCCCGGCGTCAGGGTGAGGGTCGAAGATCCCACCTCCCTCTCGGGGGTCGACGTCGCCACCCTCCCTTTCCCCGGCTTCGCCACGGACCTGCAGGCCCAGATGATGGTGCTCCTCACCCAGGCTTCGGGCGCAGGCATCATCACCGAGAACGTCTACGAGAACAGGCTCCAGGTAGCTGAGGAGCTGAACCGTCTCAACGCAGGGATAGACCTCTTCGGCGGCCACAGGGCGCTGGTGCGCGGCCCGAGGAGGCTCTCCGGCACCATCGTTCAGTCGCCGGACCTGCGCGGGGGCGCCGCGCTGGTGATGGCGGGACTCGTGGCCGAGGGCACGACGGTCGTCGACGGCGCGAAGCACATCCTGCGCGGCTACGAGAACTTCGAGGAGAAGCTCTCGGGGCTCGGCGCGACCGTCGCCTTCGAGGCCGGCACCCCTGTCGTTCCCTGAGAGTCGGCCATCATCACTACGGTATCGTGATCTCCGGCTCGGGGACCCCGGCCCCTCAGATTGAACCTGCAGTCAGCTCGTAACATGCCAGTAGTTCACTTTCAAACGCAAATATCATTCATTTGGGGTACGCGGCCATCCTCCCCACCGGTGTATGCTGCTCCGGTAACAATACAGGGGGCGAAGGCTCTGAGCTTCGCCCCGTACACGAGGAGCAGGAAGAATGAGCAGGACATGATGAGGAGCGTAGTTTCCCGGGTGGAATGGGCAGGAAGGGCCAGAGCCATGATAAGCCTTCGTGTGATGGTGGCGGCCGCATTATTGCTGGCTCTGATGATAGCTGTGTCGATCGCTACAGTCCTTCCGGGCGAGCCTGTCCACGCCGACACCACATTCACGGTGGACAGGAGCGACGATCCCGACCTCACCGCGACCCCGACGGCAGACGACTGCACGGCAGCCACAGCCAACGACTGTTCGCTGCGCGGGGCGATCAACGCCGCCAACAACAACCCGGGTGCTGACACCATCGACTTCACCATCCCCAGCACCGACTGCAACGCCACGAACTGGGTGTGTACGATCAGCCCGTCATCGGAGTTGCCGGCCATCATCCAGCCAGCGACCATAGACGGATACACACAGGGCGACGCTACTGCGACCACCGACGACGACGCCACGGAGAACGATATCCTTGTGGCCAGGGACGGCACCAACGCGAAGCTTCTCATAGAGCTGAGTGGGGCAAACGCCGGGTCGGTTAGCGGGTTAACGATCAACGCTCCGAACGTCTTGGTCAGGGGGCTCGTGATCAACCGCTTCGGCGGCTCAGGCATCTTTATATCCGGCGATGGGGCGGGTGCCGTGATAGGGGGCAACTTCATAGGCACCGACCCCTCCGGTACCCAGAGCCTGGGCAACGGCACTGGCGTGACCGCCTTTGGTGGCGGCGCCGACACCATAGGGGGACGAGAGGCAGCCGCGCACAACCTCATCTCCGGCAACTTTCATGGCCTCACTATTGCTAGCAACACGGGAAACACGATACAGGGCAACCTCATAGGCACGGACAAAGACGGGAAGAACAACCTGGGCAACTTCGTGGAAGGCATAGGAATCGGCGGCACGTCCAACAACATCATCGGGAGCGCTGCCGGGGACAATGATTTCGACTCCAACCTCATCGCCTTCAACGGCGATGAAGGGATACGCATCACTGGCGGCACAGGCAACCGCATCCTCAATAATCGCATCCACTCCAACGGCAAGCTGGGCATAAACCTCGTCGGCGGGAAGGAAGACATCAACGGCGTCACCAGGAACGATGGCAAGACCAAGGACCGCGACACGGGCGCCAACAACCTGCAGAACTTCCCCGGCATCTCCTCCGCCAGTACCGAAGGCACAACGACCACCATAAAGGGAACGCTGAGGAGCTCCCCGAGGAAGACCTTCATCATCCAGCTCTTCTCCAGCTCCCAAAAGGATCTTTCCGGTTTCGGGGAAGGTCAGGAGTTCATGGGCGAGAGAAGGGTGAAGACCGACCGCGACGGCAGAGGCTCCTTCACCTTCAAGACCGGGGCCATAACGGGAGCGTTCGTAACCGCGACGGCCACCAAGCTCGATCCCACGACCTTGCTTCCCAAGGATACCTCAGAGTTTTCTGCGGCTAAGAGAGTAACTTAGGTCCGAAAACTACAGAGGACCGATTCTCAACCGGAGGGCCGGAGCAGACCCCGGCCCTTATCTCGGTGACGCGTTCGCGGACGGTCCCTGCCGACCGGAACGAGACGCACCTGCTCAAGGAGATAGTTAACCAAAAACCTTCTCTCCCTCCGTCGGAAAAGGTTCCGTTTAATATAGCAGTAAGGACTTCGGCCCACGACCTGGTAGCCTTCGAGGCAGGGGCACCGATCACCCGCTAATGTTGCCCGGCGCGACAGCGGTATCCTGCCTGTGAGTCGAGGGTAGAGACGCATCCTGGCTTTTAGAATAGACTGCTCTCGTTGGAGGCTCAAAAGCGGAGAATCTTCTGGCTGTAATATCCGAGAACACCGAGGTCTTTGCGCTCACCAGGCAGCTAGTGCGCTACAGGTCTTACACGCCTGTCGCGGCCCAGTCTGCGATGGACTTTATCAACGGCTGGTTCGGGGCGCGCGGGTTCGAGACGACCCGGTATGCGGGCGCCGGTCCGCGCGGGGACCTCACCTCGCTCGTGGTGCGGGTAGGGTCCGGGGATCCCAGGATACTACTGCACGGCCACGTCGACGTGGTGCCTGGCGACGAGTGGCAGTTCGAGCCACGCGAGGAGGATGACGAGCTCTACGGCCGCGGCGTCTACGACATGAAGGGAGCCCTCGCAGCGATGATGTACGCTATCGAAGACCTGCAGACCCTCGGCTGCGAGGCAACCGTCGAGCTCCTCGTCGTCTCCGACGAAGAGGGCGAGCACGGCGGGAAGACGGGCGCTGAGGTCCTGATCTCGAACGGCCACGTTGGGGACTTCGTGATCACGGGCGAGCCCACGGACTTCCATATCGGTACGCAGGCGAAGGGCGTGCTCGACGTGCGCGTGACGCTGCGCGGCAAGAGCGCCCACGGCTCCCAGCCCTGGCTGGGCAAGAACGCTGCTCTGCTCGCGTACGAGCACTACCAGAGGGTGCTGGAGTTGCCCTTCGCCAGACAGAGGAGCGATCTTTTCCCTTACCCGAGCGTGAACCTCTCGCGCATCATCGGCGGGGACGTACTCAACCGTGTCCCCGACCGCTGCACCTACGACCTCGACGTCCGCTACCTCCCGAACCAGGAGCCGGAGGAGATCGTGCGCCAGATACGCTCGGTGGACCTGCCCGCCGAGGTGGAGGTCCTGTTCTACCGCGAACCTACCTACGTCTCGCGCAGGAACCCTTACGTGAAGGCCTTGCGCGAGGTCGCCGCGCGTCACTTCCGCGGCAACCCCGTCGGCGTCGGACGCCACGGCGCGAGCGACGTAGTCTACTTCCAGCGGGCGGGAATACCCGGCGTCGAGTTCGGGCCCGACGGCGGGGGACACCACGGCCCCAACG
>CADDZK010000053.1 GCA_902812425.1 Actinomycetota bacterium | reverse complement strand
GGATAAAGGAGGCGGGTGGGGAGGCCGCTGCCGCCCCCGGCGACGTCTCCGATCCGGCCGCGGTGGAGCAGATCATGGCCGCGGTTCGGGAGGCTTACGGTCCCCCGGACATCCTGGTGAACAACGCCGGATTTCTGCAGCAGAAGCGGTTTGTCGAGCTGACGGTCGAGGACTTCGACCGGATGATCGCCGTGCACCTGCGCGGTACTTTCCTGTGCACCCGTGCCGCGCTGCCCGAGATGCTCTCGCGGGGCAGCGGCATCATAGTCAACGTCGCGTCCCAGCTGGGCCAGATCGGCGGCATCGAGCTGTGCCATTACAGCGCAGCCAAGGCTGGGATTATCGGCCTTACCAAGTCGCTGGCCAGGGAGGTGTCGACGCAGGGCGTCAGGGTGAACGCGGTCGCGCCAGGACCCATCAACACCGAGCTCATCCTCGGTCTCTCCGAGGAGTGGCAGCGGGCCAAGGCCGCCGAGCTGCCGCTGGGACGCTTCGGGGAGCCCTGGGAGGTGGCCGAGACGGTAGCCTTCCTCGTTTCAGACGGGGCCGCGCTCTACGTCGGACAGACGCTTGGCCCCAACTCCGGCGACGTGATGTTGTAGGAAAGTACCTTACCGAGGGGGCGGAATCTCATGGAGCGCTCGGAGAAGCCTACGACTCTTATCACAGGTGCCGGTATAGGGATCGGGGCGGCTACGGCCCGCGCGTTCGCGCGGGCGGGCTACCGGGTAGTCGTGACGGACGTACTCGAAGAGGAGGGACGTTCGGTCGCAGACGAGATCGAATCCGCAGGTGGTGAGGGCGAGTACTATCACCTCGACGTCATGGACACAGGGGAGACCGATTCCGTAGTGTCGGCCATCCAGGATCGGTACGGGCCGATCGACACCGTGGTGGCCAACGCTGGTATCGCTCACCGGGTGCCGCTTGCGGAGCTCACCGACGAGAAGTGGGACCACACACACGAGATAGACCTCAAAGGCGTGATGAGGGTGTGCAGGGCCGTGGCCCCCGCCATGCGGGAGGCCGGCCGCGGGAACATCGTAGCCCTGTCCTCGATCATGGGCGTCGCTTACGGGTGGGACGAACACGTCCAGTACTCGGCGGCCAAAGCCGGCGTGGTAGGCCTCGTGCGTGGCCTGGCCGTGGAGCTCGCCCGAGACGGGATACGCGTCAACGGCATCGCGCCTGGCTACATACGTACGGCCCAGGCACTCTCCGAAGAGCATTCGCTCGGGCCCGAAGGGCTCGAAGAAGCCGCAGAGTTCATCCCTATGGGCCGGGTGGGTGAGCCCGAGGACATCGCCGACGTGAGCGTGTTTTTGGCCTCTGAAGGCGCCCGCTACATTACCGGGCAGGTGCTCGTGGTGGACGGCGGGCTGCTCGTTGGCCGCTACTAGGTCGAGATCATCTTCTTCTCGACGCCGACCCCAGCGGCGAGCGCCCGCTCGTACTCCAGCGGTACCGTCGCCGAGTCCTGAAGGGCGAACCCCGTCGAGTCGAAGACGGTTATGTCGCTCTCCGAGGTACGTCCCTGGAGCTTTCCGGCGACGACCTGCCCGATCTCGCCCACTATGTCGTCCTCGGAGATCATGCCTTCCCGCAAGGGAACGTTGATCTCACCGTCGGTCCGGCACTGGCGGATGTCGTCGACGAAGATGCGGGCCCGCGTAAGAATTTTGGCATCGAGTTCCTGATCACCCTCCTTGTCCGCCCCCACGGCGGCGATGTGGGTGCCCTCGGAGATCCAATCGTTCTCGACGATCGGACCCCTCGCCGGGGTAACGGTGACGACGACGTCAGCCCCACGCACGACCTCCTCGAGGCTGGTTGACGCCCTGATCTCGAACCGGTCGTACTTCGGCTGCTGCTCGTGCACGAATTCGTCGAGGGTCGCTTGCGAGCGGCTCCAGACGCGGACGTCCTCCCAGTCGAAGACCTCGTTGCAGGTTGCTAAAGTTCCTTCCGCCATGTTCCCCGCACCAACGATGGCTAGAACCTTGCTGTCCTCGCGCGCCAGATGTTTGGCGGAGACGGCCGCGGCGGCCCCCGTGCGCATCACGGTGTGGTAGCTCCCGTCGCAGATCGCCAGCGGGAAACCGGTCTCGGGGTGGGTGTAGATGAGAATGGAGAAGACGGTGGGCAGGTCGAATTTGGAGCGGTTCTCCTCGCGTATGGAGACCCACTTGCAGGCCGCCGCCTCTGGTTCCTCGATGTAGGAGGGCATTACTTCCCACTCGCCCGGGTACTTGTCGAGCACGATGTGGCCCTTCGGCTCCATGTAGTAGCGGCCCTCGCCGTGCATGCGGTAGGCGTGCTCGACGCAGGCGTTGTACTCCTCGGGCTTCAGCAGGCCCATCATGTCGGTGCGGCTCAGGATCAGTGTCTTGCGATTCCTCCAGCTCTCCATCTCTGTTCTCCGTTCCTACGTCGAAGAGGCGACCTTCACGCTTTCCAGATACGACAGGGCGTCCTCTAAGGGCACGACGTCGGCGTACTTGGCCTGGATATCGACCAGGTTTGCCTCGTGCGGTCCTTGCGCCCGGTCACCGACGCATTCACGGGGAACCAGGGTCGGGTAGCCGTACTGCAGGAGGTCTATGGCGGTCGCCCTGATACAACCGCTCGTCGTCGCGCCGCACAGGACGACGGTATCCACGCCCTGCGAGACCAGGATCGAGGGCAGGTTCGTGCCGAAGAAGGCCGAAGCGCCCTTCTTGAGGATTACGGTCTCTTCCTCTCTCCTTTCGAGACGAGGATCTATCTCGACCCACTTGCCGCCGACGAGAAGGTCCCCGAGCCCGGGGGCCTTCTCGAGCCAGAGGGAGCCGTCCTTCAGGTTCGGCTCGAAACCGATGGTGGTGAAGACGATGGGGATCTCGTGCTCGCGGGCGACGGCGAGGAGGCGATTGGTCGCCTCGACCTCACGCGTGAGGTCCGAGCCCATCGTGCACTCCGGATCGGTGAACCCGCGGCTGAAGTCGACGACGAGCACGGCCGGGCGCTTGCCGAGGGTCACGCTCTGCCCGAGGCGGGCGCGCTCGTAGATCTCCCGCGTTTCATCGCTCATGCGGATCACCCCGTCCTTGCCGTTGAGAGAAGCTCCTCGCCGAAGCGGGCACGCTTCACGAACTTGCCGTCGCCCGGCTTCCCGACGAGGTTGTCGCCCTCCACTATGACCTGTCCCCGGACGAGCACGACCTCGGGGGCGCCGGTTACCTCGGTCCCTTCGTACAGGTTGTAGTCTATGTTCGAGTGGTGCGTCTCGGCGGAGATCGTGTGCCTCTTCTCCGGGTCGAAGACGACGATGTCGGCGTCGCTGCCGACGGCGATCGTCCCCTTCCTGGGATACATGCCGAAGAACTTCGCCGGGTTGGTCGAGACGAGCTCGACGAAGCGGTTCAGCGAGATACGTCCCTCCCTGACGCCGAAGTGATGCAGCATGTGCAGGCGGTTTTCGATCCCCGGTCCACCGTTCGGTATCTTGGAGAAGTCGTCCCTGCCGAGCGTCTTCTGGCCGTCCCAGTTGAACGGGCAGTGGTCGGTGGAGACGACGGAGAGGACGTCAGTGGCGAGCGCGTGCCAGAGGAGTTCCTGGTTCTCCTTGGGCCGCGGCGGCGGGGTGTAGACGTACTTGGCCCCCTCGAAGTCAGGCTGATCGAGGGCCGTCTCGTCGATGAACAGGTACTGGGTGCAGGTCTCGCCCCAGGCGTTCCAGTCGTTGGTGCGCGCCTGCGCTATCGGGTCTATGGCCTCCTTGCAGGAGACGTGGACGACGTAGAGCGGGGCTCCGGCGATGCGCGCGAGCTGTATGGCGCGGTTGGTCGCCTCGCCCTCGGTGATGGGCGGTCGAGTCGCGGCGTGCCACTTCGGCTCGGTCTTCCCCTCCGCGAGCGCCTGCTTGACGAGGACGTCGATGGCGTCGCCGTTCTCGGCGTGAACCATCACGAGCGCCCCCGTCTCCGAGGCGACCTGCATCGTCTTGAAGAGGGTCTCGTCGTCGACCATGATCGCACCCTTGTACGCCATGAAGAGCTTGTAGCTCGTCACACCCTCGTCCGGCGCTTTGGCGAGGTCCTCCAGCGTCCCGCCCTCCTCGAGGTCCGTGACCGCGAGGTGGAATCCGACGTCTATCACCGGCTTGGCGCGCTCTATCTTCTCGTGCCAGGTAGCCAGCGCGTCGGGGAGACTCTGGCCAGGCTCCTGGAGGCAGAAGTCCACGTGGCTCGTGGTGCCCCCGAAGGCGGCGGAGATCGTCCCCGAGGTGAAGTCGTCGCAGGAGACCGTCCCGCCGAAAGGCATCTCCATGTGGGTGTGAGGGTCGACCGCACCCGGTATGACGTACTTGCCGCTAGCGTCTATTACCTTGTCGGCCTGAACGTCGAGAGACTCACCGATGAGGGAGACCCTCTCGTCCTCGATGAACACGTCCCCAACGTAGTCGTCTGCGGCGGTGACGATGCGGCCGCCTTTGATCAGTACAGACACTGCTTGCACCCCTTTCTACAAAGAAAAACGAGTTCTCTCCCTGACGAAACTATGCCTCATTGTCCACCAGCAGTAAACGTCCTTATGGCGTTGAGCATAACCTCGGCCCCGATGGCAGCGTCGGCCGGCTCCGCGTCCTCCTCGGGCGAGTGGCTGATGCCGTCTTTGCACGGGACGAAGACCATCGCGCTCGGGAGGCGGTCTGCGATGCTCATCGTATCGTGTGCCGCCCCCGAGTGCATCGCCATGTACGGCTCGCCGCTCGCCTGTGCCGCCTCCTCCAGCGCCGCCACTATGTCCTCGTCCAGCGGCGTCGCAGAGAGGGTCTGGCGCTGCGCATACTCGGCTCTCATTCCGCGCTTCTCGGCGGCCTCTTTTGCGAACGCGGCGATGTCGCGCGCGACGCCCCTGAAGCCTTCCTCGTCCACGCCACGTATGTCGAGCGAGAACTTCGCCTGCCCTGGTACGGCGTTTATGAGGTTGGGACGAAGCTCGATCTCCCCGACCGTCCCGACCGTCCCTTTCCCGGCCTCTCTCGCGAGGCGCTCCAGCTCCAGCATACACTCGGCCATGACGATACCGGCGTCTTTACGGAAGTCCATGGGGGTCGCCCCGGCGTGATCTCCGCGCCCGTAGACGGTGATGTCGGCATGGACGTAGCCGGCTATGGCGTTGACCACGCCTATCCGGTTCTGCGTGTCCTGGAGCACGCGCGCCTGCTCGATGTGGAGTTCGATCCAGCCTACGAGGTCGTCGAGGATGCGGATCGAATCCTGCCACCGCTCCGGTTCGTAACCGGCCTCCTCGGCGTGCTCCCAGAAGCTTCGCCCGTCGTCCACGGCCCGAAACTTCTCGCGCAGCTCTTCCTCGGTCACCCTCTGCGCGATGATGCGGCTCCCCAAGAGCATCTGGCCGAAACCCGAACCTTCTTCTTCGAGAAACGAGATGAGCTGTAGCGGAAGGTCCAAGCCAAGCTCCTCGTTGAGGCGGCAGACTTCGAGCGCGGTGACGACGCCCATCGTGCCGTCGTACTTGCCGCCGTTGCGGTTTGAGTCGCAGTGCGAGCCGACGCCGAATACATTCTCGCCCGCCGGGCGGTTGCGGGCGACGAGCGTGCCAACAGGGTCCTCGTAGTGCTCGAATCCCAGAGCCTCCAGCTCCCCGATGAAGTAGTCAAGGGTCCTGCGGTACTCGGGCGTGTATGCGTAGCGCATGATAGCTTCGGAGGAGCGGGTGTAGTCTGGTCCGGCAAGCGTCTCTATATCGCGCTCTATGCGCTCCGCGCTCTTCGTGCGATCGATGGTCAGCGGTTGGGTCGCCATGCAGAGCTCCCTTCTGGTTCCAGGTCGGGTGTGATCTGCGCCCAGGGACGCGCCTTCTCGAAGGCCGCCGCAGCGCGCAGCAGGTCCGTCTCGCTGTTCGTTGCCGCCACCATCTGCAGGCCCACGGGCAGGCCGTCACCCGTGAACCCGCAGGGGATCGAGGCGGCCGGGTTCCCGGTCAGGTTGAACGGGTAGGTGTAGTAGACCCAGGAGACTATGCTGCGCTCGGGCAGCTCCGGCGGTACGTCGACACCGGCCCCGAAGGGCGGCACCGGCAGGGTCGGCGTGAGCAACAGGTCGTAGGATTCGAAGAACCGGCGCACCTTCTCCCGGAATTCGTACCTCGCGAAGACCTTCGAATAGTACTCCTCCACCTTCCCTTCGAGAGCGTTTTCGAGGATCTCGACCACGGCCGGGTCAAGGAGCTCGGGCGAGTTCCGGAGCGCATCTTTGAGCCTCGTCCCTGCGCCGGCGTAGAACTCGGCGTTCCACAGGTCCTCCGGGTCCTCCATGACCTCCTCGACCAGCTCTACCGAACAGCCAGCTTCTTCGAAGGCCCGGACCGCACCCTCCGTAATCTCCAGTACCTCGGACACGGGCCTGGCGTAGCCCAGGGTGGGACTCCAGGCGACGCGCATGCCCTCCACGGGCGCGTCGCACGCCGCCAGGTAGCCAGGCACCGGACCGGAGATGCTGGCGGGGTCGCGAGCGTCGAAACCCGAGATCACACCGAGCAGCAAAGCCGCATCCCGCACCGAGCGCGCCATGGGGGCCACGTGCCCGAGCGTCGGTGTGGCGCTGGTCGGAAAGACGGGCACCCTACCGAACTGCGCCTTCATCCCGAAGACGCCACAGAAGGAGGCAGGTATGCGTATGGAGCCCCCACCATCCGTGCCGAGAGCGAATGGCGTCACCCCCGCCGCCACCGAGGTCGCCGCCCCGGCGCTGGAGCCGCCTGTGGTCTTCGAGGTGTCCCAGGCGTTGCGGGTAACACCGGAGAGGGGACTGTCACCGCCACCTGCCTTGCAGCCGAACTCCGTCGTCGTGGTCTTGCCTATCACGCAGGCTCCCGCCGCGCGTACTCGCTCGACCGATGGCGCGTCGTCCTGGGCGACGTTGTCTTGCATTGTGCGGGAGCCGAACGTGGTCCTGACACCTCTTACGTTGATCAGGTCCTTGACCGAGATGGGGACGCCGTGCAGCGGTCCCGGCTCTGCTCCTCCGGCCAGCGTTCTGTCGGCGGTCCTGGCGGCCTCCATGGCCTGCTCGGGCATCGGCGTGACGAAAGCGTTGAGCGCGGGCTCAAGAGCTTCCATGCGAGAGAGGGTCTCGGTCATGACCTCGGTCGCCGAGACCTCTTTGCGTACTATGGAGTCTCTGATCTGCTGCGCGGTGGCGTAGGCGCTGTAACCCATGGCGTGGGCTTTCGGCTCTTCTACTCGTCGATGAGGGCGAACGCCCGGACGGGGGAGCCGCTGCCGCCCTTGATCAGGAGCGGTACCCCGTAGAATGTGAACTCTCCCTTGCCGACCAGCTCTTCCAGGTTGACGAGCCACTCCCAGTGGAAGATGCCGCGATCCCGACAAACCCTGTGACTGGGGAAGAGATCGTTGCTCGGCATATCCGTCGATGGGCCTTCGACGCCGTGGGCCTTCGAGCCGCGGTCGGCGAGCCAGTGTGTCGCCTCCGCGGTGAGGCCCGGGTTGCTCCTTACCACCTCGGGGTTCGGATAATGACGCTTGTGCAGTCCTGTGTTCAACAGAACGATGTGCCCGTCGACCCTTACGCCACACTTCTCCTCGGCGGCTTCGAGATCCTCCACGCCGATCTCACCCAGATCCGGTATGTGCGTCAGGTCGAAACACACCGCCTTGCCGAAGAACATCTCGAGGGGCATCTCGTCCACGGAGGCACCGTCGGGGTTGGTGTGGTAGAAGGCGTCTACATGGGTCCCTACGTGGTCGAGCATCCCCAGGAAGTTGGTCGCGAAGGTCATCTTGTCCTCAGGAACGCCCAGACCGAAGTCCTTCGTCTGCTCGTGCGACAGAGCCGGCAGAATCACCGGGCTCTGGAACAACTTGTGTGCCGGCATGTTGTCCGTCATGACGAGAGAAAGATCCACTACCCTTTGCACTCCAACCTCCTTCTTAGCCGAAGCAGAAAAGCTCTCACGAAAAGGAATCGCACCAAGATCCTTGTCTATGCTCTCTATATCCCTAGATATCGCCCGCTTCGACCTCCATGCTTAACCGACCGACGAGGGTGTCGAGCCACTGTCGGGCAACCCGTTTGATCCCATACAACGAAACCTTCCCCTACCAGCTCCGAATGCGAACGCCCGCCACTATAATCACGAGGTTTTAATTTGTCAAACAAATTGTCTTGCCTGTTGGATGGGACTCCCGCTGCGAGGCTCTGGCCGCCGGATACCATCTCTCGGGCTCTTGCGCGGTGCCTCGGCAGGATGTCATTCCTCAAGCCAAGAACCGAACGATCCTTCGACCTCCTCCATCGTTGCCCCGGATCTGAGGAGCAGGGCGAGGAAGAGCCTGGCTTTCAGGCCGTTCAGCGGGCCGGCGTGGATCAGGCCCCGCTCGAGTAGATCCGTCTCGGAGCCGACGAACCCGTAGGTCTCACGCAAGACCTCGCCGCCTCCGGTGCGCGAGGCCAGGACGACGGGCATCTTCCCGGCGAGATCCTCCAAGGTTTCGACCATGACGGAGGGTACGTGGCCGCCACCCAGAGCCTCTATCACGAGCCCGGCATATCCCCGCTCCTCTATCGCGGGAAGCAGCCTCCCATCGTCGCCTAGGGTGACGGTGTGCAACGCTACCGGACGGTCTTGCGCATTTTCCGGAAGCGCTATCTTGTGGCGTCCCACGGGGCGCAGCAAAACCCTGGGAACACCTTCAGAGACCCAGCCGACCGGGCCCACCGGATCGGAGCGGAACGTCGCAGGGTTCGAGGTGTGCGTCTTGCTCACGAACCGCGCCGCGTGGATCTCGTCGTTCAAAACGACCATCGCGCCGAGACCCCGGGCCACCTCGCTCGCCACCACCTGGATCGAAGCCAGAAGGTTCGCCGGACCATCTGCGCCAGGGAGCGTGGGGTTGCGCATCGCCCCCGTGACCACGACAGGCGCGTCGCGATCCACGAGAAGATCCAGGATAAAAGAGGTCTCCTCTATGGTGTCGGTCCCTTGCGTGACGACCGCCCCGCTCGCGCCCTCGTCGATGCGGTCCTCGATCTCCGACGCGAGCTCGACGAGGTCGTCTACCGTGAGCTCTCCAGAGGCGGCCTGGCGGAACGAAGCAGCCGAAACCTCGGCAACGTCCGCTATCTCCGGCACGTCCGAGACCAGGGCCTCACCGGTCAACGTAGGCTCGACGCCCTTTCCTCCAGAATCGGTCGAAGAGATGGTCCCCCCCAGAGAGAAAACCGCTACCCTCGGAAGCGCCAAGGCTCCTCCTCTCATCTCCATTTCCCCAATTCGTCTGACAAATATACTACCGGCCCTGCGGGCGCCGATCAAACGCCGAGGTCGGCGCCCGGGAGGTGTCGCCTCAGGTTGAGCGTCGGCGCCGGTCTCCTGTAGAATGTCTTTGGTCAGACAAAAGGGGAAGACGGAAGGAAGGTGGGGTGCATGGCAGAGAAGGACATATTCTGCTCTATAGGCATAGACATCGATGCCGTTGCCGGCTGGCTCGGGTCATACGGCGGCGAGGATTCGCCTGACGACATCTCGAGGGGCATGTTCTCTGGTGAGGTAGGGACGCCGCGTCTGCTCAAGCTCTTCGACAAGTACGACCTGAGGACGACGTGGTTCATACCAGGGCACTCCATCGAGACGTTCCCTGAGCAGGTAAAGATGGTGGCTGACGCTGGGCACGAGATCGGCAGCCACGGCTACTCCCACGAGAACCCGGTGGCGATGACCCCGCAGCAGGAGCGGGACGTGCTCGAGAAGAGCATCGGGCTGATCGAGGATCTCTGCGGCAGGAAGCCCGTCGGCAACGTGGCGCCGTGGTGGGAGGTGTCGGCGACGACCAACGAGCTCCTGCTCGAATACAACTACAAGTACGACCACAGCCTCCAGCACCGGGATTTCACCCCCTACTATGCCAGGGTGGGCGATAGCTGGACGAAGATCGACTACTCCAAGCCAGCAGGTGAGTGGATGAAGCCTCTGGTGCGTGGTGAGGAGATAGACCTCGTCAAGATCGGCGGCAACTGGTACCTGGACGATCTGCCCCCGATGATGTTCATCAAGACCTCTCCGGCTACCCACGGCTTCGTGAACCCGCGCGACATAGAGGAGATGTGGCGGGATCAGTTCGACTGGGTCTACAGGGAGATGGACTACGCGACGTACTGCCTGACCATCCACCCTGACGTTTCGGGCCGCCCGCAGGTCTTGCTGATGCTCGAAAGGCTCATCGACTACATCAGCGGCCACGACGGCGTACGCTGGGTGACGATGGAGGAGATCGCAGACGACTTCGTCCAGCGGTACCCCAGGTCCGAGCCCAACCACGACCCCGGCGCAGAAGTCTTTACTCCCAAGGGAGGTTAGCCCACGAGCACACAGCGACTCATAGATCTGTCTTAGGAGCCAGCCCATGTGCGTGCTCTGTGGACAGGATTTCGTGGCGCAGGTCCACTGGACGGACCGGCACATCGAGGACCGGGCGCGTGCGTCCGGTCCCGGTGATCCGGTCGAGTACCAGCGCGACCGGCGCCGCGACCGCGGCCACCGCACGGCCCTGACAAACGAGGTCCTGCGCCACTACGGCCTCAGGGTCGAGGACTGGGGCGGGAGTAAGTACGTCCTCCGCGATGGCAAGGGGAGAACGGAGCTCGTCCAGCATCTTGGCGCCCTCTGGCCCGCCGCCGCGAAGCTGGCTGGCACGACGCTGGATCCACTGGATACCGACTTTATCGAAGCGCTTTCCGCGGCGCACAAGGACCATGGAAGGTAGGGGCACGAGGCGGCCTGTGACGGTCGTGACCGGCTTTCTTGGCAGCGGCAAAACGACCCTGCTCGGGAAAGTGTTGTCGGAGCCCTCGATGGCCAACACCGCCGTTCTCGTCAACGAGTTCGGCGAGGTCGGCCTGGACCACCACCTTCTCCGCCGGGTCGATGAGCGCACGGTCCTTCTGGGGAGCGGGTGCGTCTGCTGCACCACCAGGGAGGATCTCGTGGGCGCCCTGCTCGAGCTACTCGGTCTGGACGAGAGGGGTGAGATACCGCGGTTGGATCGTGTCGTCATCGAGACGACGGGCCTGGCTGATCCGGCCCCGATCCTGTACACGATCTTTACCGACCCCGTCCTGCAGCACCACTTCTCGGTGGACCTGGTCCTCACCACGGTCGACGCTGTCAACGGAGGACTGCACCTCGACCGCAACCCGGAATCGCTCAAGCAGGCCGCGGCGGCGGACAAGATCATCGTTACCAAGACGGACATAGCGGAGCCGGACTCAGTACGGAACCTGCTCTCACGACTCGGCAAGATAAACCCTTCAGCCCCGATCCTGGAGGCGGCTTTCGGCGATGTAGATGTGGACGAGATCTTTCGTCCTGGCGAACCGGGAGCCCACGCGGTGACTGGATCCGTCCTCTCGGAGCCCGACCACCTTCACGACGTGGGCGATACGTATTCAGTCTCGGTGACGTTCGATGGGGCCATCGACTGGACGGCGTTTGGGATCTGGTTCAGCATGCTGCTCCACGCTCGCGGCGAGGACGTGTTGCGCGTGAAGGGGCTACTGGACGTCGGAGAGGCCGGGCCCGTCGTCATCAACGGCGTGCAGCACATCATCCACCCGCCGGGGCACCTCGACGGGTGGCCGGACGAGGATCGCCGCTCGCGGATCGTCTTCATCACGAAACGCATCTCTCCCGAGGAGATTCTGGGCTCCCTGGAAGCGTTCAGGGAACTGCTCGGAGCGCGGCCCGTCCCACTCGGGACCGAACACAGCGTCTCGCTGCCGTAAGGCTTGATGTTTTACGCGACACGGCTCGTGGGAGCACCGTCTCCACCGACCGGAAAGTATGGGAAAGATCCTGGCGGAGGATGCGTTTCAGTGAAAAGGTCGCCACGCTTCTGGGATGCTCGCCTGTGGTGGCGCCACCGACACCTGCGGGGGCCGGCCTGCTATGAGCGTGGTGAAGGCAACGCCGATAGCGCTCCCTTCGTGGTCGGAGACCTTGCAGGCGAACAGGAGCCTGCAGGATCTCCCGACGCTCTCGGGTCCGGCCGTGACGCCGGGGTAGGGTGGATCGAAGCGCAGAAGGTACGCGCGCTCGACCGGTCCCGCGATCTCGTTCAGCCCGCGGGCCAGGTCCAGGAGCTCTCCGGGATCGCTGACGGCGGGGACTCGTCTTCCCAGGCGCCTTCTCAGATGCGCGGAGAGCGTCGCCGAGATGAGCAGACGCCTCGTTTCGAGGTCGAGGGATGGGTCCATGGAAAGGCTCGGGTCGTGGACGGTCGTCGCGGCCATTCTACCGGTTACCGCCACGCGGCGGGGCGTCAACGGAGGAGGCTATGACCAGCATGAACGGTCCCCAAAACCTCACCCACAAGTTGCTTGGTGCCCACCTGATGGGAGGCGAGCTCGTCCCTGGCGAGGAGATAGACCTCGCCGTGGACCAGGTACTCATCGAGGACGCCACGGGCTCGATGACCGCGCTCCAGTTCGAGGCGCTCGAGCCCGAGCGCGTCGACGTCCCGCTCGCCGTGATGTACGTGGACCACAACGTCCTGCAGATCGACGACAAGAACATGGACGAACACCGCTACCTGCAGTCGTTTTCGGCGCGCTACGGCATCCTTTACTCGCGCCCTGGCAACGGTATCTCTCACTACGTCCACCTCGAGCGGTTCGCAAAGCCGGGCGAGCTTCTCGTCGGCGCCGACTCGCACTCGACCATGGCCGGCGCTTTAGGGATGTTCGCCGTCGGGGCGGGAGGTCTCGACGTGGCCGTCGCCCTGGCGGGGTACGGCTTCTCGCTCGAGTGCCCGAAGGTCGTAGGCGTCGAGCTGCGCGGCGAGTTGCCCGGCTGGGTCCAGTCCAAAGACGTGATCCTCGAACTTCTGCGGCGCTACGGGGTGCGCGGGGGTGTCGGGCGGGTCTTCGAGTTCATCGGAGAGGGCGTCTCAGCTCTCTCGGTGACGGATCGGGGTACGATCTGCAACATGATAACGGAGCTGGGAGCTACGGCGGCCGTCTTCCCTGGGGACGGGCGGACCCGCGAGTGGCTCGCCGCCCAGAGGCGCGAGGAGGACTTCGTCGGGCTCGCCGCAGATCCCGGCGCCCCTTACGGCGAGACCGAGATTATCGAGCTCCCTGAGCTCGAACCCCTGATCGCGAAGCCAACCTCTCCTGGCAACGTGGTGCCCGTCCGCGAGGTCGCGGGCACGCAGACGGTACAGGTTTGCGTCGGTTCTTCGGTGAACTCCTCCTACGAGGACCTCGCGACCGCAGCCGCCGTTCTGCGGGAGGATATAGTACACCCCGGTGTGGAGATGACGGTGACGCCTGGGTCGCGCCAGATCCTCGACACCATCTCGAGGAGCGGCGTCTACCAGGACCTCGTCGCCGCCGGCGCCAGGATGCTCGAGCCCGTCTGCGGTCCCTGCATCGGCGTCGGGCAGGCCCCTTCGGCAGGCGTGCCGTCGGTGAGGACCTTCAACCGCAACTTCCCTGGTCGCAGCGGAACGGACGGCGACGAAGTCTATCTCTGCTCCCCGGCGACCGCCGCCGCGACGGCGCTCAAGGGTGAGATCTCCGACCCGCGCGAGCTCGGAGACCCGCCGGAGATCACCCCGGCACCGTCCGACCCGAACATGGACGACCGCCAGATCCTGGACCCGCCAGAGGAGGCGAGGAACGTCCAGATCGTGCGCGGACCCAACATCGTGTCCCCGCCGGAAGGCAAGCCGCTCCCCGAAACCCTGGAGGGCCGCGTCGTCATCGTGGTCGAGGACGACGTCTCGACGGGGGACATGGCCCCCGACGGGGCTCTGGGGATGAGCCTCTGGTCGAATATACCGGAGTGCGCGAAGTACATGTTCCGCCGGCAGGACCCGGAGTTTCACGACCGGGCGATGGAGTGGGGGGGAGGTTTCATAGTAGGCGGGCACAACTACGGGCAGGGATCCAGCCGCGAGCACGCGGCGCTCGCACCGCTGCACCTAGGCATAAGGGCCGTAATCGCCAAGAGCTTCGCCCGCATCCACCGCAGGAATTTGATCTCCCAGGGAATAATTCCGCTACTCTTTCGCGAGGAGGATGACTACGAGAGGGTGAATCAGGGCGATGAGTGGAGTATACGAGGCGTGCGCGAAGCGCTCGATGCGGGAGAGCAAACGCTTACGGTGAAAACCGACGGTGGGACGCAGATCGAACTCGAGATCAAACTCTCGCCGCGAGAGCGCGAGGTCCTCCTCTCAGGCGGGACCCTGAAGTTCTTGCGCGGCGATTAGGAAAGGAAACGGTATGGCGGTCAAGGAGGGCTGGAGGGGAAGATTCTTCGAGGACTTCGAGGTCGGTGACGTCTACGAGCATCCTTTAGGACGCACGGTCACGACCACGGATAACATCTGGTTCACCCTGCTCTCCCAGAACACCGCCCCCGTCCACTTCGATCACAACTACGCCTTACAGACGGAGTTCGGAAAGCCCCTGGTAGACTCAACCTTCACGCTGGCGCTCGTGACGGGCCAGAGCGTGACGGACATCTCCCAGAACGTCTTCGCGAACCTCGGCTGGGATGAAGTCAGGCTCCCTGCGCCCGTCTTCGAAGGGGACACGATCTACTCCCGATCTGAGGTTCTTGAGAAGCGCGAGTCGCGCTCGCGCCAGAACGTGGGCATCGTGACGGTCGAGACCACGGGCTACAACCAGAACGGAGAGACCGTAATCACTTTCAAGCGCACGATCATGGTCTACAGGCGTGGCCACGCGCCGGAGATCGCTAGGATTGCCTCAGGAGGTGGCCAGTGAGCCTTACGAGTACAGCGACGACGCGCGAGCTCGCCGCTTTCCTCGCCGGAGTACGCTTCGAGGATCTTCCCGACGAAGCCGTGGAGCGCACCAAAGAACTGTTCCTGGACTGGGCCGCATCGGCCCTCGCCGGAAAGAACGCCTCGCCGGTGTGCGTCCTCGAAAGGTTCGCCGAGACGATGGGGCCCGCCGGGGGACCGAGCGAGATACTGGTCTCGCGCCGGCGGACGTCGCCGCTTCTCGCCGCGCTCGTGAACGGTGCCGCCTCGCACGTCGTCGAGCAGGACGACCTCCACAACGCCTCCGTATTTCACCCCGCGACTGTGGTCTTCCCCGCCGCCCTCGCCGCCGCCCAGCAGACGGGGGCCTCGGGGCGGGATCTTATCGCCGCCTCCGTGGTCGGCTACGAGACCGGGGTAAGGGTCGGAAGCTACCTCGGCCGCTCCCACTACAAGGTCTTCCACACGACCGGGACGGCGGGCACTCTGGCCGCTGCGGCCGCCGTCTCCCACCTTCTGGGCGCTGACGAAGAGGTCATGCTCCACGCGCTCGGTTCGGCAGGGACGCAAGCCGCGGGCCTCTGGGAGTTCCTGCGCGACGCTGCGGACTCGAAGCAACTTCACACCGCGAAGGCCGCCGCGGACGGGCTCCTCGCCGCCTACATCGCCCGCGACGGGTTCACCGGCGCGACACGTATCCTGGAAGGAGAGCAGGGGATGGCCGCCGGGATGTCCTCGGATGCGGACCCGGAAGAGCTGGTCGAAGGGCTGGGAGAGAGGTGGGTTGTGCTCGAGACCTCGTTCAAGTTCCACGCCTCCTGCAGGCACACACACCCGTCCGCGGACGCCCTCCTGGAAGGGATGAGGGAGCATGGGCTTACCGCGGACCGGATAG
>CADDZK010000052.1 GCA_902812425.1 Actinomycetota bacterium | reverse complement strand
GGCCTGAACTGGATGCCTGAGATCGCCTCGTTCTTTACCAGGAAGAAGCCCGTCATGGGATCGCTGGTCTTGCGCGCCTCCTTGAAGACGATCTGGGCCAGGTACTTGCTCCCCACGGAGACCGCCCGCCTCACAGTGCCGGAGAGGCCGACGTAGCTGCCGCCGGGTGCGTAGCGGCTCGCCACGACGACGTCGGCGTCGGAGCGGCGTGCGATCTGAAGCATCTCGCGCACCTTCTCGGGAGGGTGCTGCAGATCCGCATCCATCACGCAGGTGTACTCGCTCGCGCTGGAGAAGAGCTCCATCCCCGTCGTCACCGCCGTCGAGAGGCCGCCATCCCGCTCCGGCCCTTCCCTGCGTACCAGATGCACGCGCTCGTCCTCACGCCCGAGGTCCAGGATCACCGCAGGCGTCCCATCCGTCGAGTCGTCGACGAACACGACCCTGTAATCCAGGTCGGAGAGACTCTCGCGCAACTCGCGCACGAGCCTGGGTACGTTCTCGGCCTCGTTGCGCGTAGGCACGACGAGGGTCAGGAGCATCCTCCCGGAACTCTGCCCGCTCCTCGGCTCACCACCGACCGTTTGCTTCCCTGATTTCATGGCCGCTCTAGGCTAGCATATCGGGTGAACCTGCCCAAAACCAAGGGATAGACTGAAGGCTCCCGACGGAGGTATACAAGGTGAAAAGTAGCGATCTGGAACGCGCGCACGTCCGCGTCTCGGGCCAGGTGCAGGGGGTCTTCTTCCGCGACTCGACCCGCCAGAGAGCCGAAGAACTGGGCCTAACGGGATGGGTGAAGAACCTGCCCGACGGAAGGGTCGAAGCCGTCTTCGAAGGCCCATCCGAAAAGGTCAGAGAGATGGTCCGCTGGTGCGAAGAGGGGCCCCGTCACGCCTCGGTCGAGAACGTAGAGACGGGCTTCGAGAGCGCAAGCGGAGACCTGGAAGGCTTCGAGGTCCGTTGAACCCCACCGAAGTCCCCGCACAGTTGCGCCAGCTCCTCGACAGGGAGGGCGTCCAGATAGCCGGCAGCAGGCCTATAGATCACGGCACACAGTACGATCTCACCCGCGACGACGAGACTGCGAAGCTGAACGTCTACCACACGGGCAAGATATCTACCGGAGGTAGAGCTTCAAGGTTGCGGGAGCTTCTCGAGGGCTGGCGCACGTCCCAGACGAAGGTTGGTAATAGAGGTGTCGCTTCCTTCCTCTCAGGAGGGAGACCCGTTCTCGACGGCACGCCCAGGCTCGGTATCGACGAGGCCGGGAAGGGAGATTACTTCGGTCCTCTGGTCGTCGCAGGCGTCCGTATAACAGACGAAGAAACGGCGAGAAAGCTGCAAGAGACAGGGGTTCGGGATTCTAAGGAGATCGGTGTCTCCGGCATACACCGGATCTCGGGTCGCATCCTCGAAGCAGCGGGCCGGGACAATGTCTGCGTAGTCTCGCTCTCACCCCGGGAGTACGAATCTCGCCGCAGCACCACTGGAAACGTCAACAGGCTGCTCGGCGAAGTCGACGCCGAGATCATAGGTGAACTTGTGGATGAAGTTCAGGTTGTAGTCGTGGACGAGTTCGCCCGTTCGGCGGAGGAGTATCTGCAGCCTGTCGTGCCCGCGGGCGTGCGGCTGGAGGTACGCGTGCGGGCCGAGGACGACGCGGCTGTGGCTGCGGCGTCGATAGTAGCGCGGGCGCGGCAGCTCGATGAGATCGACCGCCTATCCGAGCTGGTAGGGTTCAGGCTGCCGCTCGGCGCTACGCACGTCGTCGAGGCAGGCCGGCGAGTTGTGGAGGAACTGGGGGAAGATAGCCTGGCTGAGGTCGCGAAGATCCACTTCGCGACCACGCGCAGAGTACTCAAAACACGGTGATGGAGGTAACCCTTGATAGATCTTCGCAGCGACACGGTGACCCGTCCGACGGAGGGGATGCGGCGGGCGATGCTGGAGGCGCCCGTCGGGGACGACGTCTTCGGCGAGGACCCGACGGTAAAGCGGCTCGAGGAGTACGTGGCCGGGTTGCTCGGCAAGGAGGCGGCCCTGTACGCGCCTTCCGGGACGATGACGAACCAGATCGGGGTCCACGTCAACACGAGCCGGGGGGAGGAGGTGCTGCTGCACGAGGGATCCCACATCTTCGTCTACGAGGCGGGAGCACCCGCGATGCTCTCGAGCGTCCAGCTTCGCACCCTCCCCGGCGAGAACGGCGTTCTTGAGCCCGACACCCTCCGCGCCGCCGTAAGGCCGGAGGACGTCCACTTTCCGAGGTCGAGGCTGGTGTGCCTGGAGAACACCCACAACACGGCGGGCGGCAAGGTCTTTCCGCTGGAGGACTTCGCCGCGGTCGCGGGGGCGGCGAAGGAACTCGGCCTCAAGGTCCATCTCGACGGCGCCAGGCTCTTCAACGCGCAGGCGGCGACGGGCATCCCTGCCAGCGAGTGGTGCGAACACGCGGATACGGTCTCCGTGTGCTCCTCCAAGGGCCTCGGAGCGCCCGTGGGTTCCCTGCTCGCAGGGGACGAGGAGACTATCAGCGAGGCGAGAAGGGCGCGCAAGGCGTTCGGTGGTGGTATGCGCCAGGCTGGCATCATCGCCGCCGCAGCCCTCTACGCCTTCGAGAATCACATAGAGAGGCTCGCCGAGGACCACGAGCGGGCCCGCAACCTCGCAGCCGGGCTCAGGGACGCCGGATACGAGGTCCCGGAACCGGAGACCAACCTCGTCCTCGTCGCCGTCGACGAGCCTTTCGAGTTCCTGGAGGCTCTCGCCCGCGAAGGCGTGCTCGCCACCCCTGGTAAACCAGGTTTCGTGCGCCTGTGTACGCACCTGGATGTCGGGGATGAAGAGATAGAGAAGGCCATCGAAGCGGTGGCCAGGATCACCGCCGGCACCCGCCAGCGGTGAGCCCTGTCGAGGTCGTCTCCGCAGGCGGTTTCGCCGAACCCCTGGGACTCCTCGAACAGTTTCTCAGAGACGGCGAGCCTGTATCAGAAGACTTCGCCGAAAAGCTGCGAAGGGCCGTCGAAGCCGGAGACATCGAGATACTGGCGGCCCTGGATAGAGACCGAATCCTCGGCGTGGCCGTCCTTGCCTACCGCCTCAACGTCTCGGCCGGCGCCCTCTTCGCCAGCGTCGAAGACCTCTACGTACGTCAGGAGGAGAGACGCCGCGGCGTGGGCCGCTCCCTGCTCGAAGCTGCGGACGAGCGCTGCGCGGTGCGCGGCATCTCTTACGTCGAAGTACAGACCGAAGACGAAGGGGCCGGGGCGTTCTACGCAGCGCTGGGCTACGAACCGGAGACAGACGTGCGCGTCCTCTCGAAATCTCTACCCATCGGCCGCAGACAACCTGATACCTATTCGAACTCGAGCACTTCGTAGACGGAGATCTCGCGGAACCCGAGGTCTTCGTAGAACTTGCGGCCCCGCTCGTTGGCCGCTGCGACCTGCAGGGAGATACCGTCTGCGTTCCTCTCCTTAGCCCATTCCTCGACGCTCCCCAGGAGGGCGCGTCCCATACCGCGGTTGCGGTAGCCGGACTCGACGAAGACGTCGTCCACGGAGGCCCACGTCTTCGGGAGGAAGGTCGGGGAGCCCTGGCGCATCTCGCCCGAGATAAAGCCCACCGTCCTATCTCCGGCCACGGCCACGAAGAGGAAAGAGTAGCCGCTGTTCGCCACGTCGGCCAGAAAGCGCCTCATCGTCTTCTCCGCGCCGGGGGCCGTCTCGTAGACCCTGTCGTGGGCCGTGTGCTCCCTGGCGCTCTGCATCCACAGCCGCGCCGCCTCCGTCGCGTCCTCGCGGCGTCCGGGCCGGATGGTGAAGTCTCCGCTCACGCCCCAATCCTAACCTATGCGCCGCGATCCGTGGGGTGGGGTATGATCCCGAAAAAGCCGGAGAGGGGACTGGTACGGAGCGGAGCAAAGGGCGGAAGGTAGAGAGGTTCTGGGAGGTAGATGCCGCCCGCGGCGTCGCCATAATCATGATGGTCGTCTACCACACCACCTACGACCTCGACTTCCTCGGTGGCTACGACATCCAGTCTACTTCGGGGCTCTGGGCGCGTTTCGCTGACGTTACCGCCGGGTTCTTCTTGTTCCTCGTCGGCGTCTCGCTCGCCATAAGCCGCGCGAGGACGCACCTTATGGGATGGAGGCTCTTCGGCAAGTACCTGGCGAGGGGCCTGAGGATAATCGCCTACGGGATGGTACTGACCGTCGTATTTCTCGTCCTCCGGATGGGCCTCGTGGCCTTCGGGATACTGCAGCTGATCGGGGTCTCCATAATCCTCGCCTATCCCTTCCTGAGGCTCAGGATCACCAACCTCGTCCTCGGCGTCGTCATATTCGCCGCGGGCCAGTACATACTCGCCCAAAACCTCTACTCCCAAAGCCTCTGGCTCCTGCCCTTCGGCGTCTTGCCCGAGGGCGTGATGATGCCTGACTACAGGCCCCTGCTGCCCTGGTTCGGCGTGGTCCTGATCGGGCTGTTCTTCGGGAACGTGGTCTACAGCGGCGGTGGAAGGCCGGCTGGTCTGCCTTACGAGGCGCCGGTAGTGGCGAGGCCGCTCCTTCCGCTCGGGAGAAACTCGCTGTTTATCTACCTGATCCACCAGCCCATCGTCGTCGCCGTGCTCGCCGCCCTGGGCATCGTGAGCCTGAACTTCTTGTAGAGCTTCAAGGGATAAGGTTTCTTTTTTGGCGCGCAGCGGTTACAGTTAGCGGCGTCGTTCCGGAGAAGGTGGGGAGGTGGCCGACAGAAGTACTGCGTTCGCAGGTGATGACCAGTAAGCTCGATGGGATCGTCTGGGCTTGCGGGGCAGAGGCACACAGATACTAGCGCCAGGACTCTCACGCTGAGAGTCGACGAGGAAGACGTTCATCGAAGCATTCGGCGGGTACGTCTCGGCTTCGGGCAGTCGTCAGGGCGGTGACAAATCCCGGCGGTGACGCCGGGGACAAAGCACCCCTCGGGCCCGGACAGAGCCTCTCGTGCTCTGTCACCCCTCTCTGCCTCCTTGGAGATCCCATCTCAGTACAGAGAGGGAGGTATGCCCGTGTGCGGCATAGTGGGTTACGCTGGTAGAGAGCGGTGTGTCGAGGTGCTGATGGATGGCCTCGAGCACCTCGAGTACCGAGGATATGACTCCGCGGGGCTTGCCCTTCAGAGGGAGGGCCGGATCGAGCAGATAAGAGAGGTGGGTGAGCTCAGGAACCTCGCCCGTACCATCGCAGCCCGCAATGGGGACCTCTCTCGCGTGCAGACCGGGGTGGGACACACCCGCTGGGCGACGCACGGGCGTCCGAGCGAGGAGAACGCCCATCCGCATCTCGGCGGAGACGGGAGCGTCGCCGTCGTGCACAACGGTATCATTGAGAACTTCGCGGAGCTCAGGGAGGAGCTCGAGGAGCGCGGCGTCGCCTTCAGCTCCGAGACCGACACCGAGGTGATGGCCCACCTCATCGCCGAGAGGGTCCAGGCGGGAGAAACCTTGCGGGTTGCGCTCGCAGGGGTGCTCCAGCGGCTCGAAGGCTCCTTCGCCGTCGCCGCGGTGAGCGTGGAGGAGCCAGGCACTATCGTCGCCGCCAGGCACCAGAGCCCGCTAGTCGTGGGCTTGGGGGAGGGGGAGAACTTCCTGGCGAGTGCCGTGCAGGCGTTGCTTAAGGAGACGCACGAGTTCCTGGTCGTCGAGAACGGGGAGATCGTCGAGATAACGGACTCTTCCGTGGAGGTATTCGACGCTGCGGGGGATCCCGTCGAGCGTGAGAGCTTCGAGGTGGACTGGGATGCCGAGGCCGTCGAGCTCGGTGGCTATGAGGACTACATGCTCAAGGAGATCCACGAGCAGCCCGCCGCTCTCAGGGCGACCCTTCTCGGACGTCTCGACGCCGAAGGTGCCGTCGATCTCTCGGAGATCGGGCTCGACCTCTCGGAGATAGAGCGGGTGGTGATCGTCGGGTGCGGCACGGCCTATCACGCCGGTTTGCTCGGCAAGCACGCCATAGAGAGGTTCGCCCGCATCCCCGTCGAGGTCGCCATCGCAAGCGAGTACCGCTACGCCGACCCGATCGGGGACGAGAACACGCTCGTCGTGGCCATAAGCCAGAGCGGGGAGACGACGGACACTCTGGCGGCTATTCAGGCGGCGCGGGAGTTCGGCGGAAAGGTCCTCGCCGTAACCAACACCCAAGGGTCGCTCATCACACGTGAGGCCGACGCGGTGCTGCTTACGAAGGCGGGACCTGAAATCTGCGTGGCCTCGACCAAGGCCTTCACAGCCCAGGTCGCCGTCCTCGACTTGCTGGCGCTCGCGCTCGCCGGCGTTCGTGGTACCGTCGCGGAGGGTGAGTTGCGGGGGATCGGACGCGACCTCAGGCTCGCGCCCGAGAAGGTCGAAGAGACGCTCGGGCTGGTAGGGGACCGGGTCGAGGAGGCCGTAGAGCTTTTCGATGACGCGCGGTGCTCGCTCTTCCTCGGGCGCGGTACCGCTTGCCCCGTGGCGATGGAGGGGGCCTTGAAGCTGAAGGAGATCTCCTACCTGCCCTCTGAGGGCTACCCTGCCGGTGAGATGAAGCACGGTCCCATAGCCCTCGTCGACGAATACTGCCCCGTCGTGGCCATCATCGGAGATGGTCTCGTGCGCGAGAAGACCCTCTCGAACGCCGAGGAGACCGTTGCGAGGGGGGCGAACGTTGTCGCCTTGGCCCGAGAGGGAGATAGGGCCGCCCGAAGGATGGCGCGCCTGGTGCTCCCTGTACCAGAAGCGCCGGAGATCCTGGCCCCCTTCGTCTGTAGCGTGCCGCTCCAGCTCCTCGCCTACCACGTCGCGAAGGAGCGCGGCCTCGACGTGGACAAGCCGCGCAACCTGGCCAAGAGCGTCACGGTCGAGTAGCGAGACCCTAGGCACCGACCTCGATAGGCCGCCGTGGGGAACCGTGCGAGATCAGGTCCCTCACGAGCGCGGGAAACTCCGCCGGTGCCAGCTCTTCTGCGGTGGCCTCGAGCTCGTCGGGCGTCCACCACCTGAGTTCACGCAGAAACCCCGCCTCCTCGGAACCGAGGAGGTGGGGGCTTGGGGAGAAGGCGGGAACAACGGCGAGGAAGTAACGCTCTCGCTGCCTGTAGAGTCGTCCCTCGAAGCGGAAGACGTGCTCCCCGGTCCATATCCAGGAGCCGAGTTCCTCGAGGTCCAGACCCGTCTCCTCGCGGATCTCCCGCCGCGCGGCCTCCTCGTGCGTCTCCGCGTCCTCGAGCCCTCCCCCCGGCGCGGCCCACCACGACCTCCCGCGGTACTCGAACCTCACGAGCAGAATTCTATCTTCCTCGTCGAGCAGGACGACGCGGGCAGCGTGGCGAACGGCCGGAATCTCCCCGGAAGTCATGCTCCGAGTCTACAGAATTCCTAATGCGGCTAAAGAGGGCTCCGCCGGAGCGTCGCTAGCGGACAACGTTGAGGGCGCCGGGCTCGATGCGGAAGGACATCGGCAGTGTGCCCCAGAGCTCGCCGTCGAGTTGTACCGGCACCTCTGCGCCGGGAGCCCTGGCGTGCACCTCCGTGGAGGTAAAAGACTTCATCGAGCGGTTGAGGGGTCTTCGAGCCATGATCCCAGCGAAGACGTCGGGTCTCAGGAGGACGCTAACGCGCTCGACCAGGATCGTCTCCAGTTCCCCGCTCGTGAGCAAGCCCGGCCTCGAGACCCTGTAGTCCCCGCCGTAGTAGTGGCCGTTGGCGACGATGGCGAACCTCGCGACGTGGACCTCGTCGCCGCGGATTATCTCCAGCGGGGGAAACTTGTTCCCGAAGAGCACCCTGAACGCCGTTACCTGGAAGGCCAGCCCTCGCAGGTAGCGCTTCTGGCGCGGTGTGACGGCGTCTACCACCTTCGCGTCGAAGCCTATGCCGGCCATACAGGCAAATCGTCGCTCGTCGCCCTCCTCGTTCGTGGCTACTCCGAAGTCCACCTTGGACCGCTCGCCGTTCAGGATACGCTGGCAGGCCGCCTCCGCGTCGAGCGGCAGCCCGAGCTCCCGCGCAAGAACGTTCGCCGTGCCGAGCGGCAGTATGCCCAGCGTGGCCCCTCGGGAGAGCCCGTTCAACACCTCATTCACCGTGCCGTCGCCCCCCGCTGCCACGACGAGGCGGTCCCCTGCGAGGGAGGCGAGCTCCGTGGCGTGGTCGGGGTACTCGGTGTTCAGTACCTCTACCGCGAGGCCCCCCGAGCGCAGTATCTTCGCGAAACGCTCCAGGTAACCCTCATCGCCGGCCCGCCCCGAGTTCGGGTTGCCGATGATGACAGCGTCGGTAGAGGTGTCCATCCGCATACTATATCCCTTTTGCCGAAGACCAAACTGCCGGTGCCTCTACGGCCTCTCTGGCGAAATTTGGCCCTTTTGCGAATTCCCGGTAGAGCTTGAGATAGTGGATGGTGCCGGGTTCGTCTCTCCCTTGGATTTCCGCTTTCTAATGCAGTGCCGGGTCCGCACGCCGCAGGAGAGAGACGGTGGCGAAGTATGTTCTCAGAGGTTTGGTTGGAAGAACCCTGAGGCATTTCGGATCAGAGTTTTCGACGATCCTCGTTGGTTCGAGGGGAGGGTTTTGCTTTGCTATCCTTTGCCGGATAGAGCGGTTTGCGACGCTAGCTGGTTGCGTGGGACATGAGGAGGTCAGCCATCGCCGGGCTGCGACTCGCGGAGTTGATCTGCGCCCTGTGCCAAGTCACAGATCTCGGTATGGGCCAGCCCCCGGAGGAGGCTATCCGATCGTGCCTCCTCGCCACCAGTCTCGCCCGCCACATGGGGGTCGGCGAGCAGGATGTCGGCGCCGTCTACTACACGACTTTGCTGCAGCACGTTGGCTGCACCGCCTACGCTTATGAGACGGCCGCCCTGTTCGGAGGAGACGACATAGCCGTCAGGGCGGCCGGCGCCAGGACCGACTTCGCCAACCCGAGGGAGGCCCTTTCGTTCTCGTTATTCGAGGTGGGAAAGGACGCAGCGCCGCTCGGTCGGGTGCGCGCCGTTGTGGTGGCCGTGACCAGAGGGCAAAAAGCCGGGGAGGAACTGGCCCGGTCCAACTGTGAAGTCGCGGTCCAGATGGCCCGACGGCTCGACCTGGATACTGCAGTCCAGCGCGGCCTCAACGAAGTCTATGAGCGCTGGGATGGAAAGGGAGATCCCAGTGGGTTGGCGCGCGAAGACGTAGCCTTGCCGGCACGCTTCGCCCAGGTTGCGAGCCAGGCCGTGCTCTTCAACAGGCTGGGAGGGCCGGATCTCGCCGCCGAGATGATACGCCGGCGGACGGGTTCTACGCTCGATCCATCGATCGCCGATGCCTTCCTGCGGCGTAGCGACGAGTTGCTCGCTGAGGCCGGCTCCGCCGACGCATCCCCCGCGCTCATCGCAGCCGAGCCCGAGCCTCACCACCGGCTCGAGGAGCCCCACCTCGACACGATAGCTCGTGCGTTCGCCGACCTGGTCGACCTGAAGTCGCCCTTTACACACGGGCACTCGGTCGCGGTCTCGGAACTCGCGCAGGCCGCCGCGAGAGGTCTGGGCCTCGCCGAGGACGAAATCGTCCGCATTCGTCGGGCCGGGCTCCTACACGACCTTGGTCGGGCCGGTGTGCCGAACGGGATCTGGGACAAGCCAGGCCCGCTGAGCGCGAGCGAATGGGAGCAGGTAAGGCTTCATCCCTACCACTCCGAGCGGATTCTGTCGCGCTCGTCGGCGCTCGCTCCCCTGGCCTCTCTGGCCGGCATGCATCACGAGCGCCAGGACGCATCCGGCTACTACCGACAGGCGGCGGCGCCGATGATCCCCGAGGGCGCCCGCCTACTCGCAGCCGCCGATGCCTACCAGGCCATGACTCAGGAGCGGCCCCACCGCCCTGCGTTGACGCCGGGGGCCGCCGCGGAGCAGCTGGGCTCCGAAGCCGCGCAAGGACGGCTCGACGTCCAAGCGGTCCGTGCGGTCCTGGAGGCGGCCGGACATAAGTCGGCGCGTACTCGTCCGACCTGGCCCGCGGATCTGACGGACCGCGAGGTGCAGGTGTTGCGCCTCCTTGCACGTGGTCACTCGAACCGGGAGACGGCCCGCCTCCTCTGGATCTCGCCGAAGACCGTGGGTCATCACGTTCAGCACATCTATGCGAAGATCGGCGTCTCCACCCGCGCAGGCGCGGCCATGTTCGCCATGGAGCACGACCTCATTCACAGGTAGAGCTGAATCGAAAATAGGGTGAACGCCCGATGCCACAACGGCGCCAGCACGCCATAGTGTCTTCAAAGAGATCATCCGAGAAGGACGAGAGGAGGCAGAGTAATGGCAAGTGTTCGAGCCGCAAAGGTGAAGGCCGCTACCGTAGCGGTAAACGGCGCGGAGCTCTACTACGAGCTCAGGGGAAACGGGCCCTCGGTTCTGTTCATCGCCGGCTCAACGGGTGACGGAGGACACTTCGAGCGGATCGCCGAGATCCTCTCGGACGAGTTCACAGTGGTCACCTACGACCGACGCGCCAACTCGCGCAGCCCCCGCCCCGAGGGGTGGGAGAGTACCTCGACAGAGGAGCAGTCCGGGGACGCGGCGGCGTTGATCGAAGCCTTAGGGCTTGCCCCCGCCGCCGTCTTTGCGACCAGCGGCGGGGCGATCATCGGCCTGGACCTCACCATACGATACCCGGATCTCCTCCGGGGCGTCATCTTGCACGAGCCGCCAATGATGTCCGTCCTGCCCGACCCCGAGGAGATCATGGGGAAGATCCAGGCGCTCGTCGAGGGCGGCATGCAGAGGGGCGGCCCGCGTGGCGCCGTCGAGGCTTTCGTGCGCTTCGCAGCAGGGGAGGAGAGCTTCGAGAACCTCGATCCAGAGCTGCGAGAGCGGATGCTGAATAACGGCGAGACCCTCTTCGGCGTCGAGTTCGGGACCTTCGAGTCCTACCACCCGGACAGGGCCACGCTCGCCGCCGTGCAGACGCCCGTGCAGGTCATGGCAAGCACCGGGAGCGCCCCTCCCTTCGTCGAGACCTCGAGGTGGCTCGCCGAACGTCTGGGCGTCGAGCTGGAGACGCTTCCCGGCGGGCACGCGCCATACTTCGATCGTCCGGAAGAGCTGGCACAGAGCATCAGGCCCCTGCTCAGGCGGCTAACCGAACACGGCGATCAATAAGGACGATTGGTAGTTCTGAGAACTACTGACGCCGGCTTCCCGGAGTGGTATCGTGGCTGTGGGAAAGGTGGGCCCGCAAACAGAGCGGGCCTCAGAAAGGAGAGAAGTCGTGTATGCGAGGGTGAGTACTCTGGAGGGTCCCCCCGACCTCATAGATGAGGGGTTGCGTCAGGTCAGAGAGGTGGTCTTGCCCGGGGCCAGTCAGATGGAAGGATTCAAGGGCATGATCGCCCTCGCCGACCGCCAGAGCGGCAAGACGCTCGGGATAACTTTCTGGGAGAGCGAAGAAGCCATGCGTGCCTCCGAGGAGGCGGCCAGCCACCTGCGCGAAGATTCGGCGGAGGCCGGCGGGGGTACGATAGCGGGCGTGGAGCACTACGAAGTCGGCCTCTTCGAGGTGGAGAGCTAGAACGTACAGCCCCGGCTATTGCCAAGGGGCTCTCCAGCGAGAACCGCCGACTCTCGAAGGGGAGCCCCACATCTTGCTTCCTGCCAAGGCCGGCAGGAAGCCTTAAATCCATTCTTGCAGTAACATACGCCCCGTGGATGGATTCGTTGTACCGGGGATCGGCGTCGACGTCGTTGACGTCGAGAGGATGCAGTTCGCCCTGAAGCGCACCCCGAGGATACGCCAGCGCCTCTTTACCGAGGCCGAGATCGCCTATTGCGAGAAGTACCGCTTCGCCGAGCGCCACTATGCGGGACGCTGGGCCGCCAAAGAGGCCGTGACCAAGGCTCTTGGGTGCGGTCTGATCCAGTGGAACGGCGTCGAGGTGGTGCGCCGTCCCAGGAGCGCCCCCACCGTCCGTATCTCGGGCAAGATCAAGGAGTTCGCCGAGGCGGTGGGCGTCCGCGAGGAGGACCTCTACGTCTCCATAACCCACTCCGAGCTCTCCGCCGTCGCCGTCTGCGTGGTGCGCCGGGAGCAGATATCGGGGTGAAGCTCTACACCGCACAGGAGATGTCCCGCGCGGACTCTGCGGCGCAGGAACTGGGCATCCCCGGCGGCGTCCTGATGGAGCGTGCCGGGGCCGAGATGGCACGCCTGGCCCTGGAACGCTTCGCCCCGCACCGCGCCCTCGTCGTCTCCGGCGGCGGCAACAACGGCGGCGACGGCTTCGTGATCGCCCGCGAGCTGCACCGCTCGGGTGTCGAGGTGGCCGTCCTTGCGACGAAGGACGAGTACGAAGGAGACCCGCGGACGAACCTTCAGGCGCTGCGCAATCTGGACGTGCGTTTTATCGGTCAGGAAGACCTCGACGAGGAGCTCGGGGCGGCCGACCTCGCCGTCGACGCCCTGCTGGGGACGGGGTTCTCGGGCGAGGTGCGCGAGAGGGAGGCGCAGATCATCGAGAGGATGAACTCCGCCCATGTCCCTGTACTGGCCGTGGACGTGCCCTCGGGGGTGGACGGATCGACGGGCGAGGTACACGGGGTGGCCGTCGCCCCCGATCTCACGGTCTGTGCGCACGCTGTGAAGGTGGGGTGTGTGATCTCCCCTGGCCGCGAGCACGCCGGCGAGGTCGTCGCCGTAGACATCGGGATCCCACCCGAGGCGGACGTCGATCCCTCGCTCGTCTGGACAGACGCCGCCTCGCTAGAGGGGAAGATACCGCGCACGACAGAGCCTGCGCACAAGTACTCTGCCGGCGCCCTGCTCGTCGTCGCTGGCTCCCGCGGCATGACCGGCGCCCCCGTGATGGTCGTCAGGGGCGCACAGAGAACGGGGTGCGGCATAGTCTTCCTCGCCACCTCCGAGGGCGCAGCCCCCGCAGTAGACCTCGCGCTCACCGAGGCGATCGTCTACGGCGTCGCCGAGGACGAGGAAGGCTACATGGGCTCGGGAGCGCTGGAGGAGATACTCGATCACGCAGGCAGGGCCTCGGCGCTCGTGATGGGACCTGGAACGGGGACGGGGGACGAGGGCAGACGCCTTCTCGAGAACATCTTGCGCGAGGTCGACGTGCCCGTGCTGCTCGACGCCGACGCCATCACGAACCTCGTGGGCACGGACGTTCTCGCCCAAAGGAACGGCCCAACAGTTCTCACGCCTCACGCGGGGGAGCTCGGGCGGCTTCTGGGATCAGGGGCTAAGGAAATCTCGGCCCGCAGGCTGCACTCGGCGCGCGCGGCTGCGCAGGAGAACGATTGCTGCGTGCTGCTCAAGGGCTCTGACACTCTCGTCGCCCAGGGCGAGAGAGTCGCTGTCAACTCGACGGGCAGCGTCGCGCTCGCCACGGCGGGGACGGGGGATGTGCTCTCCGGCGTGATCGGGGCCCTCCTCTCGCGCGGGATGGACGCCTACGAGGCGGCCCGCGCGGGCGCATGGGCGCACGGCCGCGCGGCCGAGCTGTGGCTGGAGGAGACAGGATGGCCAGCCGAGAGCCTGGTCGCGACGGACCTGCTCGGATATCTGCCCGAGGCCGTGGGAGAGCTGCTCTGAGCTTCAGGCTTCTCTTCGTCGGTGACGTCGTCGGGCCCGCAGGATGCTCGGCTGCCCTCGACCTCGTGCCGCGGTTGCGTGATGAGCTTCAACTCGACGCCGTCGTCGTCAACGCCGAGAACTCCGCCCCTGGGGGGCGTGGTATCACCCGCGAGAGCGGCTCGGCCCTGCTCTCCGTCGCCGACTTCCTCACCCTGGGAAACCACGCCTTCGATGCCGAGGGGTACGAGGAGTTCCTCGAAGAGGAGGAGAGGGTGGTGCGTCCTGCGAACTTCGGCGACAAAGATCCCGGTCAGGGACGGGGACTCTTCGAGGCAGATGGCGTAAGCGTGGGCGTCACCAACGTGCTCGGGCGCGTGTTCGTGGACAGAACGAAGGTATCGCCCTTCGAGGCGGCAGACAGGGCAATCGAGGAGCTGAGAGCGCGCGGAGCGGACCTCATACTGGTGGACTCCCACGCCGAGGCCACGAGCGAGAAGCAGGCGCTCGGCTATTATCTGGCGGGGAGGGTTCAGGCCGTGCTGGGGACCCACACCCACGTGCCGACGGCGGATTCGTCGATCCTGCCCGGAGGGACGGCGTACATGACCGACGTCGGCATGACGGGCTGCACCGAGAGCGTCATCGGCTTCGACAGGGAGGACTTCCTCTCCTTGTTCATGGGCGACTGGCGTGGAATATCGGTCGCCACGCTAGGCCCTGTCGTCCTCAACGGCGCGCTCGTCGAGTTCGACCCGGAGACGCATCTGGCCGTCGGGATCGGACGCGTACAGAGGGAGTGGACCCCCGGGGGCGCGCAGGGCCGTTTACAATAGCGGCAGGACGACGATCAGAGGGGTGGGAAGTGGAGCAGCAGGACATTCGCGAGTTGAGGGTGGCCGAGATCGCGCACGAGGAGTGGCCCACGCTCGGGCCCGGCGAGACGGTGGAGGGCGCGATCAAGCTCTTCGCAGAGTCCGGTATCTCGGGAGCCCCCGTCGTCGACGGCGGGAGGCTCGTCGGGATCGTCACGGAGGGGGATCTCATCTTCAGGGATGCGGAGATCAAATCTCCCGGGTTCCTCGACATCCTCGGCGGCCTCATCCCTCTCGGGAGCTGGGACGAGTACCGTATGGAGGCCCTGAAGAGCGCGGGCGTGACCGTGGACGAGGTGATGACGACGGAGCCTGTTACGATCTCCCCCGACGCCTCCCTCGCCGACGCAGCGACGATCATGGCGGAGAAGAGGGTCAAGATCCTACCCGTCGCGGAGGGCGACTCGCTCCGCGGCGTGATCACCCGCATGGATATCCTGACCCTTCACGTCCTGAACCCCCGCCGGTAAGGACGGCTCGTGGATAGCACGGCCTCTGGCGTCAGGACCCCGGGCCGTACCTGGGCCGAGGTAGACCTCGGAGCCGTGCGCCACAACGTAAGCACCCTGAAGCGCAGGGCCCCGAACGCGCGCCTGATGGCCGTAGTGAAGGCAGACGCTTACGGACACGGCTCCGTCGAGGTGGCCCGCGTCGCCCTCGAAGCGGGTGCAGACTCCCTGGCCGTTGTCACCGTCGAGGAGGGCGCCGAGCTGCGCCGCGCCGGCCTCGAAGCCCCGATCCTGGTCTTCACCGACCTCCTGCCGGAGAGACTCCCGCTCGCCGCTGAACATCGTCTGATCGTGACGGCCCACTCCATCCCGAGCGCGCGGCGCATCGCCGCCCACCCGAATCTCGAAGCGCACCTGAAGGTGAACACGGGGATGAACCGCTGGGGCGTCGAGCCCTCGGAGGTGGGGGAGGCGCGCAAGATACTGGGTGCCAGGCTCGCCGGCGTCTACACCCACTTCGCCTCAGCCGACTCCGACGAGGAGGCGACGAGACGGCAGGTCAAGTGCTTCGATGCCGTTCTGGCCGCACGACCCTTCGGCGGCGTCCTCGTGCACGCCGCGAACTCTGCGGCGACCCTCTGGCATCCAGAATCACACTACGATTGCGTCCGTCCCGGCGTGGCTCTCTACGGGTTGCACCCCGCCGGTGGAGACCCGGCCACAGAAGACCTGCGGCCCACGATGGCGCTCAAGAGCTACGTCGCGAGCGTACGGCGACTCCATCCCGGGGACGGTGTCTCCTACGG
>CADDZK010000051.1 GCA_902812425.1 Actinomycetota bacterium | reverse complement strand
CCCACATCATCGACCTGGCCCACTTCGTGGTGGGCCCGATCTCAGAGGTCACGGGGATGACCGAGACGTTCATCAAGGAGCGCCCTCTGGAGGAGCCGAGCGGGGGCGGCGGGCTCTCGGCGAGCGTCGGCACTGAGATGGGCGAGGTCACGGTGGACGACGCCGCTGCCTTCCTGGCCCGCTTCGAGAACGGTGCGATTGGGACCTTCGAGGCCACGCGCTTCGCCGCAGGCCGCAGAAACCAGAACTCCTTCGAGATAAACGGCTCGAAGGGCAGCGTAGCATTCGACCTGGAACGGATGAACGAGCTGGAAGTCTTCTTCACAGATGACGAGGCGGACGTCCAGGGCTTCCGCACCGTGAACGTGACGGAGCCTGACCACCCTTACGCCGGAGCCTGGTGGCCCCCAGGACACATCCTCGGCTACGAGCACACCTTCGTCCACACCATGAAAGACCTGATGGAGGGTATAAAGGTGGGGAAGAGCCCCGCGCCGACCTTCGAGGACGGCTACCGCTGCCAGGCGGTACTCGACGCCGTCGAGAGGAGCGCCGCGAGCGGCCAGTGGACGAGACCGGAGATGGAAGGGTTATAGGCTTGGAGGAAGAGCCGCGCGTAACGATCTGGAACGAGTACAGGCACGAGAAGAGCGACGATGAGGTAGCGAGGATCTACCCCGAAGGCATCCACGGCGCGCTCGCCGCGATGCTTGAAGATGGAGGCTTCACTGTCCGTACAGCAACCCTCGACGAGCCCGAGCACGGTCTCTCTGAAGAGGTACTCGATGCGACGGACGTGCTCCTCTGGTGGGGACACATGGCCCACGACGAGGTCACGGACGAGACCGTCGAGAGGGTGCACGAGCGGGTGCTCGGTGGTATGGGGCTCATCGTGCTCCACTCGGGGCACTTCTCCAAGATCTTCAAAAAGCTCATGGGAACGACCTGCGACCTCAAGTGGCGCCACGACGACACGGAGAGGCTCTGGGTAGTTGCGCCGGGCCATCCCATAGCCGAGGGACTCGGCGAGTACATAGAGCTTGAAGAGGAGATGTACGGGGAGCCCTTCGACGTGCCGCAGCCCGACGAGATCGTCTTCGTGAGCTGGTTCGGCGGCGGGGAGGTCTTCAGGAGCGGCTTGTGTTACAGGCGGGGGCGCGGCAGAATCTTCTACTTCCGTCCGGGCCACGAGGAGAACCCCTCCTACCACAATGCGGACGTGCAGCTCGTAATCAGGAACGCCGTCCGCTGGGCCGCACCCACGCCGGGGGCGAGGCCCGTCTACGGACACACCGACCCGATAGAGTAAAGTAAGACCGGACCCATAAGAGGAGAGCTATTTGCAGGCTGAAAGATCATCCGCAGAACCCCTGCGCGCCGGTGTCGTAGGCTTGGGCTACGCCGGCGAGCAGCACCTGAAGAACTACGTGAGGGTACCAGGCGTTGAGGCGGTCGCGCTCGCCGGGCTCGAAGAGGAGAAGCTGAACGAGCTCGGAGAGCGCTACGGCGTACCTGACCTGTACACGAGCTGGGAGGACCTCGTCGCCCGCGACGACCTCGACATCGTGAGCATCGGGGCACCGAACCACCTGCACGCCCCCATCGCAATCGCCGCCCTCGAAGGGGGCAGGCACGTCCTCTGCGAGAAGCCGCTTGCGCGCACCGGTGCCGAGGCCGAGCGGATAGTGAGCTCGGCCAGGGAGGCCAATCGCGCGGTGCACATCGCCTTCACCCAACGCGAGCGGGGCGACGTGCAGGCGCTCAAGCGGCACGTCGATGAGGGGAACCTCGGCAGGATCTACCACGCCAAGGCGACCTGGATGCGCCGCAATGGCATCCCGGGCATGGGCGGCTGGTTCACCAGCAAGGAATTGGCTGGTGGCGGACCGCTCATAGACCTTGGCGTGCACATGATCGACATGGCCCTCTACCTGATGGGCGAGCCTGAGGTCGAGAGCGTGAGCTGCGCGACCTACGCCGAACTCGGCCCGCAGGGCCGCGGCGGATGGGCCGGCAAAGGTCTCATGCAGGGCGACAAGCCCTACGAGGTCGAGGACCTCGCGACCGCCTTCATCCGTCTCGCCGGTGGGGCGACGCTTAACCTCGAGGCTGGCTGGGCCGTCTACCGCGAGTCGAGCGACGACTTCGGCGTCACCCTGTACGGCACCGACGGGGGCGCCGAGATGAAGGTCAGAAACTACGGCACGAGCGATACCGTCCGCATCTACACGGATGTGGCTGGCGTACCCGCCGTCGTCACGCCGGAGATCGCACCCCGCGAGGGACACCTCGCCGTCGTCCGGCGCTTCGTCGAGACGATCCGCGGCGGCGACTGGGAGGGGCAGTTCGGGGAGGACGGCCTGAGCCGCGCCCGCATCATAGACGCCTGCTACGCCTCCGCTATGGAGAACCGCGAGGTCTCCCTGGGGGAGATAGCCACGGAAGAGACCGTATGAAGTCAGCGCTCTTCGTTTGCGGGGGTTGGGAGGGACACGAGCCGGAGAAGTGTGCACGGATCTTCGCGCCTTATCTGGAGGAGAATGGGTATGGGGTGGAGATCTCAACCACCCTCGACTCCTACCTCGACGAGGAGAAGATGCGCTCTCTGGACCTTGTGGTCCCGATCTGGACGATGGGGACCATTACGGACGAGCAGGAGAAGGGTCTGCTCGAAGCAATCAAGAACGGAGTCGGGCTCGCCGGCTGGCACGGCGGCATGGCCGACTCGTTCCGCAACAACGTCAACTACCAGTTCATGGTCGGGGGACAGTGGGTAGCCCACCCGGGCAACATCATCGACTACGAGGTAAACATCGTAGACCACGAGGATCCCATAACCGCGGGTATCGAAGGCTTCAGGATGCACTCAGAGCAGTACTACATGCACGTGGATCCCTCGAACGAGGTCCTCGCGACGACGACCTTCTCGGGAGACCATGTACCCTGGATTGAAGGCAACACTATACCTGTCGTGTGGAAGAGGCAGTGGGGCGAGGGGCGCGTGTTCTACTGCTCGCTCGGGCACGTCGCCAGAGACTTCGACGTCCCCGAAGCGCGGGAGATCGTAAAACGCGGCATGCTCTGGGCGAGCAGGTGAAAAAGCTGGTCAGCACACTACACCTTTGCGGGCTCCGCTTGTCAGCACTTCAGCCTGTCAGCCAATGTGTGCGGAGGGAGGACCGCTGTTCGAGAGACTTTGCCGGAGGATTTAGCTTCCTGGGAGTGGGCGAAGCCGTTCGAGGAACGGCTGGAAGCGAAGGCCTAAAAGCCTGAGCGTGCTGACAAGCTGAAATGCAAATTCGAAAGGAGTGGTGTTACCATCAGCGAGGAGACTGCGGTCAAGGTCGGGGTTATAGGGTGCGGCAAGATCAGCGGCATCTACCTGAAAAACGGGGCGCTATTTGACGACGTCGAGATCGTCGCCTGCTCGGACCTGGTGCTCGAACGCGCCGAGGCCCAGGCCGAGGCCTACGGTGTTCCGAAGGCGTACAGCCCCGAAGAGTTGCTGGCCGACGAAGAGGTCGAGATCGTCCTGAACCTGACCGTCCCTGCCGTCCACGCCGAGGTCTCGCTGGCTGCGCTGGAGGCTGGCAAGCACGTCTACACCGAGAAGCCCATCGCAGTCAGCCGCGAGGACGGGCGCAGGATGATGCAGGTGGCTGAGGAGAGAGGACTTCTGATCGGCTGCGCCCCAGACACCTTCCTCGGCGGCGGACTCCAGACCTGCCGCAAGGTCCTCGACGAGGGGATCATAGGAGAGCCCGTCGCCGTCACGGCCATGATGATGACCCACGGCCCCGAGGACTGGCACCCGAACCCCGACTTCTACTACCAGCCGGGCGCTGGCCCGATGTTCGACATGGGTCCATATTATCTGACGGCTCTCACCACCCTGCTCGGGCCTGTGCGTAGGGTCACGGGGTCGGCGCGGGTCACGTTCCCGGAGCGTATGGTCACGAGCGAGCCACACGCGGGGACCACCATCACGGTGAACACCCCGACCCACGTGGCCGGCGTGATGGACTTCGAGGGCGGCACCGTAGGGACGATCGTGACCACCTTCGACGTCTGGTCCGAGGATCAGTCGAGGATCGACCTCTACGGCACTGAAGGCACCCTGAGCCTCCCCGACCCGAACATGTTCGGCGGCCCTGTACGCCTGTGGCGCGCGGACGAGAACGTGTGGACCGAGGTGCCTACGACCCACCCCTACACCGAGAACAGCAGGGGGCTCGGGCTCGCCGACATGTCCCAGGCGCTGCGCTCGGGGAGGCAGCCGCGCGCCAGCGGCGAGCTCGGCCTGCACGTACTGGATATCATCCACGCGTTCCTAGATTCCTCAGAGCGGGGGGAGCACGTCGAGGTGAGCAGTACCTTCGAGCGTCCCGAGGCGCTGCCGGCGAAGTCGCCAGAGGGCATTTTCGGGGGTGGCTCATGAGGGAAGACCAGATCTCCCTCCAGCTCTACACCGTCCGCGAAGAGACCTCGCGCGACATGCCGGACACGCTGCGCCGGATCTCGGAGATCGGGTACCCCGCCGTCGAGTTCGCGGGCTACGGCGGCCTCTCCCCACAGGACCTCCGAAAGGTCCTCGACGACCTCGACCTCAGCGCCTCTGGCGCCCACGTCCCCCTTGACTCCTGGCAAAACGACCCTGAAACGGTTATAGAAGATATGCACGCCCTGAACTGCGCCCACGCCATACTCCCTATAGCTCCATCCGAGCACCACGCGGACGAGGCTACTGTTGCGCGGTTCGCCGAGAGCCTCAACCGCTGGGGGGAGTTGTGCCGCCAGTGGGGCGTGACATTCTCGTACCACAACCACGCCTTCGAGTTCGCGCCCATGGGCGGGACCACGATGTGGGACGTACTCGTCAGGGAGACGGGCCCCGAGCTTGTGCATTTGGAGCTGGATCTCTACTGGGTACGCTACGGTGGCGCCGACCCTGAGACGCTGCTTCGTGACCTCGCAGACCGCGTCTCGCTCGTCCACATGAAGGACATGGCATCAGACGAGCAACGCTCGGACCTGCCTGTAGGGGAGGGAACAATGCCCTGGCCCACGCTACTTTCGGCGGCCGATGCGGCCGGAGTAGAGTGGTACGTCGCCGAGCAGGACAACCCGAGAGACGCGCTCGAAGACGTGCGTATCAGCCTGAGAAGCATGCGCGAACTCGCGAGCGGGTAGACCTTCGAAGTCTGCGGACGTCTACGCGTTCCCTGAGGCGGCGTCGATCTTGTTGAACTCGCGGTCGCACAGCCTGTAGATGACGTAGGCGGTGATGCTGCCCGTGATGACCACGAGTAGAGGTACTATCACCGTGAGCCCCACCATCACTATCCCGAAGACCAGGCAAACCAGGGTCGTCGGCAGCCTTCCTATGGAGATGAGCAGGGAGTTCTTTATTACCGTCCTCCAGCCGGTCTCGTAGTGGACCATCACAGGGAACAGGAAGACCGAGCCGAAAGCGTAGAGCAAGGACGCGAGCACGAGCAGGGACGTCATTACTACCTTGGCCCCGAGGGCGAGCTGGCTGGCTACGATGAAGTCGAGGTAGAGCGTACCTCCGAACAGCGCCCAGAGAACCCCGACTACGAGGCTCTGTGCGAAGTTCTCCCGAAAGCGCGTGACGAACGTAAGGATCAGGCTGCCCTCTTTCCCGCGCACCCAGTCCCGCACGACGCCGAACATGGCTGCGGTGGAGGGGAAGATCGTCACGATGGGCAGGCAAGCCACGAGCCACATCAGGTTGAGCAGGAAGAAGTCCGTGGCCACCTCCAGCCACCTGTAGACCCTGGTATCGAGTATGTTCATCGCCCCACGCTTGCGGACTCGGGATCAACCACCATTATCCCCCAGAACCACCGCCCCCACAGATGCTACCGCGCCAGGGCGACTATCCTGACGAATCCTCCGCCCTCCCCGCGAGAGACGATGTGGAAGCCTACCCTTTCGAGGAAGCCGACCACTTCCTCCATCCCGAGACGTAGCTTCCGGTAGGCGCTCTTCTCCACCTGCCAACCGTCCGTACCCTTCTCGAAGACCATGTCGTGCACGTTTATGTGCTCCGCCTCGTACTCGAGGAAGGTGACCATGATGCGCTCGTCATCCATCCTCACGGGGATGGCCCTGTCCGTGCCCTCGAGCTCGGTCGTGTAGTCACGGAACTCGAAGAGAAGGGTCCCTCCTTCCTCCATCGCGCCGCGCACGTCACCGGCGAGCGTCCTGACCTCGTCCTTCGTCTCAAGGTGTGTCAGCGTGTCTCCCATGCAAACGGCGACTTCGAAAGGTCCCTCTGCCGCGTACACGGCGGGGTCGCGTATGTCGCCGAGTACGCCCTGGATCTCACGTTCCCCGGCCCGGTCGCGCAACTCTTCGAGGAGCACGCCGCTTGTGTCCACGCCGAGGACGACAAAGCCCAGTTGCGCCAGGGCCATCGACTGGAAGCCGGAACCGCATCCGAGGTCGAGGGCCCTGCCACCACGGCGGGGGGAGAGGCCGATCTGCTCGAAGAGGGTCAGGCTCTCCCGTACCTTCGCGTCGTAGTCCCCGTGCATCCACGAGTAGCGCCTGGCAAGAAGGTTCTCGTAATGCTCTTCGACCGATGCCACACGATCCTCCGAACGTGCCTATCTTGGACAAGCGCCTGTCAGAAACAAAATAGCACCCGCGCGATCAGCCGACTAGAACGACGACCGTCCTCCTACGTTTCGCAGGATTTTGGTGCTGGCTGGGTCGTGTCCAGCTACGGGGTCCGCGGGTGTGCATCCCATGCCAGGGCTGTACATATCAGCTATTATGCTAGGAGGTGTACCAGATGATCGACGATCTCTAGCCCTGTCCGATATCAGGCGCTGGAATCCGTCTTCCTGGCGGGGAGGGTTCGGACGATCAGTTTGAAGCGTTGATCCCGGAGAGCGAATATTACGATACCCATCTAAGGGAGTCTCTGGTAGGGGAGAACGTCTTCGTGCGAATGCCCCCCGAAGATGTCCCCGCGCCCTCATTCGATGAGGCGTGGGATTCCCTGCCGGTGCCTTTCTGGGAGGGCCATGCTGGCGCCATAGATTGCTACCGGAAGGTGTGGGAGCTGGCGTTCGCCAACGTGCGACGTCCCGAACCGGGGAGTGGCTTCGTATCCAACTTTATCGACACGGCCTTCAACGACTGCCTGTTTATGTGGGACTCGGCGTTCATCTTGCTATTCGCCCGCTACGGCCGCCGTGCCTTCAACTTCCAGCGCACCCTGGACAATCTCTACGCGAGCCAGCACCCGGACGGGTTCATCTGCCGGGAGATCGGCACCCTCGACGGCAGGGACCGCTTCGAGCGCTTCGACGCGGCGAGCACGGGACCGAACGTCATGCCGTGGACCGAGTGGGAGCATTACGGTGACACCGCAGACCGCGGGCGCCTCGCGCGCGCCTTCCCCGTCCTCGTCTCCTACCATCGCTGGCTGAGACGCCACCGCACCTGGCGCGACGGCACCTACTGGACGTCGGGCCTCGGCTCCGGGATGGACAACCAGCCGCGGTTCCCGGAGAGGCCTGCGGCGAAGACCGGGTGGCCCGAGCGCCTGACCTATCACGGGCACGCAGTCTGGATCGACGCGTGCCTGCAACAGATACTGTCGGCGGATCTGTTGTTGCGGATGGCCGACACTTTGGGTCGGCTCGAGGAGGTGGCTGACCTGCGCGAGGAGCGCGAACGTCTCTCCAGAACGGTGAACGAGCGCCTCTGGAACGAAGAGACGGCCTTCTACCACGACGAGCTGGTGGACGGGACGCTCTCGGACGTCAGGACCGTCGGGGCCTACTGGGCACTCATCGCCGGCGCGGTGCCGCAGGAGAGGATTCCGGCGTTCGTCGCACACCTCGAAGACCCGAGACGTTTCAAGCGGCCCCACAGGGTACCTTCGCTATCTGCCGACCACCCCGAATACAGAGCAGACGGCGGCTACTGGCTCGGCGGGGTGTGGCCGCCGACGAACTACATGATCCTGCGCGGGCTGGATCGGTCCGGATACCACGACCTGGCGCATGAGATCTCGCGCGAGGACCTCGACCACGTTGTTCGGGTCTTCGAGGAGACAGGCACGCTCTGGGAGAACTACGCCCCCGAGAAAGCAGAGCCAGGCAACCCTGCCAAAGGCAACTTCGTAGGCTGGAGCGGGCTGGCGCCCGTTGCCGGCCTCTTCGAGTACGTCTTCGGGCTGCGTGCCGACGCGCCGAACGGTAGGCTCCTGTGGGACGTAAGGCTCCTTGGGGGCCACGGTGTCCGCGGCTACCCGTTCGGCAGGGACGGCGTGCTCGACCTGTCCTGCGCCGCCCGTCGCTCTGCAGGAGAAGAACCACGGCTGGAGGTGCGCTCCACGGTCCCGCTGGAGCTCGTGGTCAGGTGGAGCGGTACAGAGAAGACCGTCGCCGTACCGGGAGGCTGAAGCGCCCACGACGAGACTTGCGAATCTGGTCGCCACGCTGTACGGGAACGCACTCGTCCCGCTCGAAGGCGAGTCTCTGTCTATGCTCGTGGTCGCTTGAGGATGGTGTCGCGCTCTAGGCCGGACTACGTGAGATCTATGGTTCCGCTGCCGGGGTCGCCATGCTGAAGTAACCTCTGTCGCAGGGCTACTCGTTGGAAGAAAGGACCGGGTCTTGAAGATAGCTTTTATCGGTGCGGGGAGCGTCGTCTTCACCAAGAACCTCATGACCGATACCCTTAGCTTCCCCGAACTGCACGGGACGACCATCGCCCTGCACGACATAGACCCGGAGCGTCTGGAGACGGCGGGCATGATGGCCCGCTGGACCTCCGATCAGCTCGGCGCCGACGCGAAGGTGGAGGAGTATCTCGACCGACGGGGTGCGCTCGAAGAGGCCGACTTCGTCGTGAACATGGTCCAGATCGGGATGCACGAGGCGACCCTCCTTGACTTCGAGATCCCGAAGAAGTACGGCTTGAAGCAGACGATCGCCGACTCAATGGGCATCGGCGGCATCTTCCGTGGCCTGCGAACGATTCCTTTCGTGCTCGACCTGGCCGCCGAGATGGGCGAGCTCTGCCCGAAGGCTCTGCTCCTGAACTACACGAACCCGATGAGCATCCTGATGGAGGCACTCTACACGGCCCACCCCGAGATAAAGAGCGTCGGGCTCTGCCACAGCGTTCCTTACACGGCGCGCGAGATAGCCTCCTACATCGGGGTCGAGCACGAGGATCTACTCTACGAGTGCGCAGGTATCAACCACATCGCCTGGATGACGCGCCTCGAGGTGGACGGCGAGGACGCCTACCGGCGCCTCTTCGCCGCGATGGAGGACCCCGATGTATACGCGAAGGACAAGGTGCGCTTCGAGCTTATGCGGCGCTTCGGGTACTACGTCACCGAGTCGAGCGAGCACAACGCCGAGTACGTCCCCTACTTCCTCAAAGACGAGGACCTCATCGAGCGCTACGATATACCCGTTGACGAGTACATCAGGCGCAGCGAGAAGAACCTGGTGCAGTACGAGGAGACGCGCCGCAAGCTGCTCGCGGGTGAAGACTTCCCGCTGGGGCGCAGCGTTGAGTACGGCTCGCTCATCATCCACTCGCTCGTCACCGGCGAGGCGCGCGCCGTCTACGGCAACGTGAAGAATACGGGCCTCATTACGAACCTCCCCGAGGGATGCTGTGTCGAGGTGCCGGTCCTGGTCGACGGCACGGGCCTTCGTCCTTGCCACGTCGGGGAACTCCCGCCGCAGTGCGCCGCGGCCTGCGCCCCCCACACGGCCGTCCAGAACCTCACGGTCAGGGCGGCGCTGGAGGGAAGGCGGGATCACGTCTACCACGCCGCCATGCTCGACCGTCACGCCCCGAGCGTCCTCTCCTTGGACGAGATAGCAGATATGGTCGACGAACTGATAGAAGCCCACGGCGACGCCATGCCAGAAGGCGTCCGGTCTTCCGGGACACAGATATCCAGATAGGTCCTGAGAGAGTCACTCCGCATCTGGCCTGGCTCCTCAGCGACTAATATTCTCGGTTCGCTCATCGTAGGTGAGCGGTGCTGTGACCCTGATTTGACGCTGGAGCTGAGGCTGTATAGGATTGGTATAATAATTTTGGATGTGGGGTGATCGTTTGCCGCGTGCGGCAAACAATGGAAATGGGGGCGAGAGTATACGGGGAAGCCGGTCCGGGGCTCACCCTGGGTAACGAACTTCGGTGACCCGTATGCCCTTGCGGGAAGGGAGTTGCTCAGATGAATTTGCGCAGGCTCGCTGGTTCCAGGTGGCTCTCCGGCCGGCTGGCGGCCGTTACGGCCATCTTGCTTCTTGTAGTCCTTGCCACGGGTTGCGGTTCGTCCAACAAGGGGCCTGCGACCATCCTCTTCTGGTCCTGGGTGCCTGGGATAAAAGACGAAGTCAAGCTATTCAACGACACCCACAAGGACGTCACGGTCAAGTACGTCAACGCCGGGCAGGGTGCCGACGAATATACCAAGCTGCGTACGGCGCTCAAGGCCAACAAAGGGGTGCCCGACGTGGTGCAGATCGAGTTCCAGTTCATACCCTCCTTCACGCAGATCGACGCGCTCGCCGACATATCCAAGTACGGTGCCAACGACGTGAAGCAAGACTACGTGGGCTGGACCTGGGACCAGGTCTCAGAGGGTGACAAGGTCTACGCGATCCCGCAGGACAGCGGCCCGATGGCGCTCCTCTACCGCAAGGACATCTTCGACAAGTACGGCCTGAAGGTGCCGAAGACCTGGGACGAGTTCGCAAGCGAGGCCGCAAAGCTACACAAAGCGGCTCCCGACACCTACATGACCGACTTCGCCGCCAGCGACGGGGGCTGGATCACCGGCCTTATGTGGCAGGCTGGTTCGCGGCCTTTCGAGGTCAACGGGACCAAAGTCTCGATCAACATGGACGATCCTGGCGCGATGAAAGTAGCGAACTATTGGCAGGGATTGATCGATGACGGAACCGTCAGCACCGATCCTGACTTCACCAACGATTGGTACGCCGGACTCGGCAAAGGCAAGTACGCCACCTGGATCACCGCGGGCTGGGGCCCTGTGTTCCTCAAAGGCGTGGCGGCCAAGTCGTCGGGCAAGTGGCGCGCCGCACCGCTGCCGCAGTGGAAGGCCGGTGAGAACGTCTCGGCGAACTGGGGTGGGTCTACGAGTGCCGTCACCGCCGCCAGCGAGAACCCCGAGGCCGCGACGGAGTTCGCGATCTGGTTGAACCACAACCAGAAATCCGTAAATATGCTGACCACCAAGAGCAACCTCTTCCCAACCCAGAAGAGCAGGCTGAACAGCCCGGACTTCAAGAACGCGCCACTGGCGTTTGCCGGAGGGCAGAAGGTCAACCAGGTCTTCATACAGGCCTCCGACCATGTGGATAAGGGCTTCGAGTGGAGCCCGTTCCAGGACTACGTCTACGCGCAGTTGGCGGAGAAGGTCGGTGCCGCTGCAAAGGGTGATACCACCTTCCCCGAAGCCATGCACAAGGTCCAGAGCAGCGTTACGGGCTACGCCAAGGATCAGGGTTTCAAGGTACACTGATGTACCTTTCGTTGCTAGGCTCGGCAACGCGTATGTGACGCGGGAGGGACGAGGTGGTCAGTCAGGGAGCGCAGTCCACCAAAGGAGGCGGTGAACGTACTGAGGCGGGCGTCTCCGGAGGCCGAAGGCGGCAGGCCGCTATCCCTTACGTGTTCCTTGCGCCCTTCCTCATCCTCTTCGTGACGTTCTTGATCCTGCCGCTCGCGTACGCCCTCGTAATAAGCGTGTACGCCGACAAGCTCGTGGGTGGCAACGTCTTCGTCGGATTCGAGAACTACAAACAAGCACTGGGGGATCCCGGCTTCTGGGATGGGGTGAGGCGGATGATCTACTTCGGGATCTTCCAGGTCCCGGTCATGCTCGGTCTCGCCCTCGTTTTCGCCTTGCTGCTCGACAGCGGCGCGGCGTGGTTCACTACCTTGTTCCGGCTCGGGTTCTTTATTCCCTACGCGGTGCCGAGTGTGGTGGCCGCGCTGATATGGGGCTACCTCTACGGCCCGACCTTCGGGCCCTTCTCGCAACTAGCCGATTACCTTGGCCTCCCGACGCCGGCCTTCCTCTCGGATACGTGGATGCTGCCCTCTATCGCCAACGTCGTTACCTGGGAGTTCACGGGCTACAACATGATCATCATGTACGCGGCGCTTCAGGCCGTTCCAAGAGAGGTGCGGGATGCTGGGGCCGTGGACGGCGCCAAACCCTGGCAGATAGCACTATACATCAGGATACCTCTGATATTCCCCGCTATCCTGCTTACGGCGGTCTTCTCGATCATCGGCACGTTCCAGCTCTTCAACGAACCGTCAGTGTTGCAGGCGCTCGCCCCGGGGGTGATCACCGACCACTACACGCCCAACCTCTACGCCTACGGCCTCGCCTTCACCAACCAGGAGTACAACTACTCCGCGGCGGTCTCCTTCGCGCTCGGCGCCGTCGTGGTCGTCTTCTCCTATGTCTTCATGCTGGTGACCAATAGAAGAGAGGTTAGAGCCTGATGGCCTCGGTTCCTGCACGAAGTGGTAAATCATCGGGTGATCTCCTCGGCAGCAGGGTTGTGATCACGGGGTTTCTGCTCGTGTTTCTGGCCTACTCGCTCTTGCCGCTCTTCTACCTGATCGTCTCGGCGACGAAGGACGGCTCCGCCCTGTTCTCGACTTTCGGGCTGTGGTTCGCCTCCTTCGACCTCTTCGCCAACCTGAAGGCGGTATTTACCTACGATGGGGGCGTCTTCGTAAACTGGCTCCTGAACACGGCGTACTACTCCGTGATCAGCGCCGTAGGGGCGGCCTTCGTGGCGACGATAGCAGGGTACACCTTCGCGAAGTTCCGCTTCAGGGGCCGCACCCTGCTCTTCGCCGTGATCCTCGGCTCCATCATGGTCCCGCCGACGGCGCTCGTGATCCCGACCTATTTGCTTCTGAGCAAGGTAGCGCTGGTGAATACCCCGTTCGCCGTGATCCTTCCTTCCCTGATCTCACCTTTCGGCGTCTACCTGATGCGCGTCTACGCCGAGCAGTCGGTCCCCGACGACCTGCTCGACGCCGCCCGCGTCGACGGCGCCGGGGAATTCAGGATCTTCTGGAGCGTCGCGCTGCGCGTCCTGGCTCCAGGCTTCGTTACCGTGCTCCTTCTGTCTTTCGTGACGACCTGGAACAATTACTTTCTCCCCCTCGTCGTCCTGAACAACCCCAAGCTCTACCCTCTCACGGTCGGTCTGGCGTCCTTGAACCGGGTCGCGAGCGCGGGCGGAGGGGCGCAGAATCTCTACCCCATCGTCATTACCGGTGCGCTCGTCTCCATCCTGCCGATAATCGTGGCGTTCCTTTTCCTGCAACGTTACTGGCAGGGCGGTCTGACCTTCGGCAGCCTGAAAGACTGAGCACGCTCATCCGTCTTCGGCGGTCGGCTACTACGTAGGACGGGAGGTACTTCTTTGATCGCACGCAAGGTGCCGCACATGATCTACGGCGGAGACTACAATCCCGAGCAGTGGCCCGAGGAGGTCTGGGACGAGGACGTTCGCCTGATGCGCGAGGCCGGCGTGAACCTGGTCTCGTTGGGGATCTTCTCGTGGGCGAAGCTCGAGCCCCGCCCCGGCGAGTACGACTTCGACTGGCTGGATCGCATTATCTCCCTCCTGCACGAGAACGGCGTGATGGTGAACCTCGCAACGGCGACGGCCTCGCCGCCTCCCTGGCTGGCGAAGCTCCACCTAGAGAGCCTGCCCGTTACGGAGAACGGCGTCGTCCTGTATCCCGGCGCCCGCCAGCACTACTGCCCGAGCAGCGCAGCCTACCGCGAGCGGGCAGCAGAGCTCGTCCGGCGCATCGCGGACCGTTACGCAGAACATCCCGCGCTCGCGATGTGGCACGTGAACAACGAGTACGGCTGCCACGTCGCCGAGTGCTACTGCGACGCGTCTGCGGCCCACTTCAGGGAGTGGCTGCAGGCAAGGTATGGTGACCTGGACACCCTCAACGAGGCGTGGGGGACGGCTTTCTGGAGCCAGCGGTATGGGGAGTGGGACGAGATCCTACCTCCAAGAGCTGCCCCCACTTTCGCGAACCCTACTCAGCAACTGGACTTCCGCCGCTTCTCCTCCGACGCCCTGCTGGGGCTCTACGAGATGGAGAAGGAGATACTGCGCGAGGCGACGCCCGATGTACCCATAACCACCAACTTCATGAGCTTCTTCAAGCCTGCGGACTACTGGAAGTGGGCCGCGCGCGAGGACGTCGTCTCTGACGACTCGTACCCCGACCCCGCCGACCCCGAGGCCCACGTAGGCGCGGCGATGAGCCGCGACCTGATGCGCTCGCTGGGCGGCGGCGATCCGTGGGTCCTCATGGAGCAGACGACAGTGCGGGTGAACTGGCGCGAGCGCAACGTCCCCAAGCGTCCGAACGAGATGCGCCTGTGGAGCTACGGCGCCGTCGCGCGCGGGGCCGAGGGCATCATGTTCTTCCAGTGGCGCCAGTCGAAGGCCGGGGCGGAGAAGTACCACAGCGCGATGGTCCCGCACGTGAAACCCGAGGACTCCCGTAGCTGGCGGGAGGTCAAGCAGCTCGGCGCCGAACTCGGCAAACTGGACGGGCTACTCGGCGCGCGTGGTGAGGCTGAGACCGCGATCCTGCTCGACTGGGAGAGCTGGTGGGCGCTCGAGCTCGACTCCAGACCCTCCGCCGCAGTCAGGATGCTCGAAGGCGTCTACTCCTTCTACAAGCCGCTCTTCGAGGCGAACGTCCCCGTGGACTTCGCCCATCCTGGCTCTGACCTGTCGCGCTACAGGCTCGTTATAGCGCCGAACCTCTATCTCGTCACAGATGAGGCGGCAGAGAACGTCAGGCGGTTCGTCGCTGAGGGCGGGACGCTCTTGATGTCCTTCTTCTCGGGGATAGTGGACGCGAGGGATCACATCAGGCTCGGTGGCTACCCGGCCCCGTTCAGAGAGCTACTTGGCCTCCTTATCGAGGACTTCGTCCCGATGGCCGCAGGGGCGAGGAATACCCTCGACACGCAGGACGAAGGCTCCTATGAGTGCGGGCTCTGGGCAGACCTCATCCACCTCGAAGGCGCCGAAGTAGTGGCCTCGTATAAGGATGGTTTCTACGCGGGGACGCCGGCCGTGACGCGCAACGCCTTCGGCGAAGGCGCGGCATACTACCTCGGTACCAGACCGGAAGAGCGCTACGCGAAGTCGCTACTGCAGAGGGTCTGCGAGGAGGCCGGTGTAAAGCCGACCCTCGAAGCCGCGCCGGGGGTGGACGCCGTGCGCCGCAGGACGGAGGATGCCTCTTTCCTCTTCTTGCTCAACCACGGTGAGGACGCGGTGGAGGTCGGGCTGAGGGGTTCTGGCCGAGACCTCCTCACGGGAGAGGAGCACGATTCGACGCTGACCCTCGGTCCTCTTGAAGTCGCGATCCTGCAGGAGAAGACGCGCTGAGGTGCCGGGTACATTGGCGGCTTGCGCAGTTTGACACAAAACTGCGCTTTGACTATATTGACTTGTGCAAGCTTTCGGGGTTGACAGGCTTTGTCTGGGGAAGGACGGGCACGAAAACGAACGGGGCAAGCGACCCTCTGCCTCGCATGTCGGTCTTCGCTACGGTGCGAGTGGGCGCGCCGCGATCGTTCGCGTCCCCGAATGCACGGACAAGAATCTGGTAATGGAT
>CADDZK010000050.1 GCA_902812425.1 Actinomycetota bacterium | reverse complement strand
TGAACATCCTGGCCGGCGAGGACGCGGCGCACGGAGGAGCGGACGTGCCCGGCCGGCGTCCGCCGTCCGCTTCCCCGCTCGCCGCGCGGAGGAGTTCCGGTCAGAGGACGTACTGGACGGCAGCGCGGCCGGCCAGCCACGGCCGGACGTGCTCCGCGAGGACCGCCTGGTGCACGGGGTCCTGCGCGTAGCGCCGGAAGGACTCCTCGTCCGGGAAGTCCGCGACCAGGATCGTGTGGGCGTTGCCGTCGACGAGGCGGGCATCGCCGTTCTGCGCCTCGACCGCCCCGACGCCCGCAACGCGATGAACAAGCAGATGCTCGGGGAGCTCCTCGAGCATCTGGCGCGCAAAGGGCTGCACCCCGAAGCGACGGTGACCCATACCTTCTCGCTCTCCGAGACAGGAGAGGCCTACGAGGTCTTCGATGCCGGCAAGACGGGGAAGGTCGTGATCCTCTGGGAGGGCACGTGAGAGCTTCATCGAGATGAGGGACGCGCACTGGCGCTCATGGAGGCGCGCACGAGCAACGAGGGCTGCCTGCGGCCATCGATCTAAGCCGTCACGCTCACCGAGGGGGGATATCTTCGCGGGGCGTGCTCACCCAACCGCCAGCGTGCTCTCCGTCGGGTAGCCTATCTGACCGTAACCGCGTGCTCGGGAGAGGTGATAATGTTATTCACGAGGCCCTCCCGACATATCCAAAGGACTCACCGATGAGAAAACTACGACTGTTGTTCTTGGCCTCGCTGGCGGTTTTGATCTCTTCCTGCGCAAACGCCTCGGCATCGACCCCGGCGATGTGGCACTGCTTCGATGAGGGCTGGTGCAGCCGGATGAGCCCGTTTGTAGATCAGGGCAAAGCCGTACTCGCAGCGGAGTACACGGACACCGGCGCCAGGCTGGCGACGTTCTGCCCGAAGGCGCGAAACCTGGGCTTCGACGCCATCCTGAAGAAACGCAATCTCGGCGCCTGGCGCCGGAGCTGCTAACGGCGAGCGAAGCCCGCACGCTCACCGAGATGTCAGGGCCAAGATCTCCGATAATGGACAGAGCAAGGGTTAGAGTGCCTGGCTCACGCCGGGTGCCAGCGGGGTGCTCTGAAGAGGCCGAGGTCGAGCAGGTCATAGCGTTCGCCAGGCTGTGGCGAGGTAGGTATGTCCGGTCCGTACCACATCGGGATCCAGGCCCTCCCACGCTGGCGTTTGGGGTCGTGCCAGGGGCCTAGCAAATTTTTGGGCAGGCCGACGACCCGAAGGGTCAGCAGCCCGTTCCGGCTCTCTTCCACGGGGAACTGGTACGGCGGCTCCCACAGCCTTGCCACGACTTCGCCGCCGCGCTCGACGAGGAGGAAGGAGCCGCGCCAGTCACCGTCGTCCAGGGCAAGGACGCCCCGAGTAGCCCCGTCCGGAATCCTGAAGGTGTATGCGACCTCGCGGTCGTAGAACGGATGGCCCTGCCTGCGCCAGGGGTCGAGGCCGAGGGAACGCGGCGGCGCGAGGCGGAAGCCGGGGCTGTCATCGACGCACGAGAAGTCTCCGAGGAGGTAGATCTGATCCACCTCCCTCCGCACGTCGAAGGGCCGTCCGTCGAGCTCGACCACGTTCTCATCGGGCACGAGGAGATCCCCGACAGGCGCTGTCCTGATGTGATCGTCGAGCCACCGTTCGCCGCGCGTGAGATCCACGCTCTCTCCGTTGACCTCCACCTCCCACAGCTCGGGCGTCTCGACGGCCAGCCTGATGCCGGAGGGGTCGAGACCTTCTGAGATCGTGAACCTGTAGCGCGCGGTTCCTCCGCTCCCCGGCGGCATCGTCCGGTTGCGCGCCAGGATCTGGTCGCGGTACTGGATCGTCGCCATCCACCCGTTGGTCTCCATGCCGTGTGCAGCCCACAACGCCGCGTTGGCGGCGTAGACGTGCTCGGGCTCCCTGACCTCCCCGCCGAGCTCGAGTTCGCAGTGATCCACGACCAGGACGTTCGGCTCCACGCGCCTTACGCTCTGCAATTCCAGCTCCGTCCCACCTCTACCGACTTTTCTGATGGGAGGGCGCTCGTCCACCGGAGCATCATCGTCCGTGGCCCACAGGACCGTGGCCGCCCTCGCCCCGAGTCGCAACTCGCCCCTGAGAAGATCCTCATCCCGCACGATCTCCAGCGAATGACAGGCGCCGGTCGAGGGGTCAAGCTCGTAGAGATGGCTCCGCCCTGTCTCGATCCCGAAGATGCTCTCCAGCGGCTCCGAGGAGGAGTTGACGACGATAAAGAGCTCGGAGCCGCCTTCCACCCTGCGCATGTGGGCGAGGCCCGTATCTGGTGGGCTGTCGAACTTCAAGCGCGGCGGCACCTGCTCCAGCACGGCCCGGACGAGCGTTTCTCTGTCGGGGAACCAGCGCACGTTATCCCCGAACCGGCGTTCCCATCGCTCCAGGAGATCAGACGTACGGCCGTCAACCGTGATCCCTGCGGGACGAACGCCGTAGAGGAGACCACCACCCGCCAGATACTCCCCGAGCATCTGCGCGGTATCGCCCCTCAGATTGGTCATGCGCTCTGGCCAGACGAGGAGCCCGTAGCGCTGCTCTCCAACGAGGAGCTCGCCGTCCCCGACCCTGCCGAACTCCTCGATGACGTACTCGTCGCCGAGGTCGAAGTCGGCCTGCGCGTCGCTCAGGTCCTGGGCCAGCTCGCCGAAATCCCACTGCAGATCTAGGACGCTCGCAAGCGTCCTTATGAACTGCTCCTCCCCCGGAGGTGCGCCGGCGTCGTGAGAGGCGGCGCTTTTCCCTTCGGGGATGCAGTCGGCCTTGCGGGAGAGGCAGTAGCCCGTGGTGAGGGGGTCGAGCACGAGTGTCCTCTGCTCCACCCTGCCGCGGTTGGCGGCCCAGCATAGTCTGCCCAGCTCTTCGTGGAGCTGGCGCAGGTGACCGTACCATGGACTGTGGTCCGAGAAGGTCTGCGGATGGTCGCTCTTTCTGGTTCCCCTGATGGTGGTAAACGAGAGGTGGGGAACGAGCAGGTTGACCCCGTGCACGACGAGCCAGCGCCCGATGCGGGCCCAGTCGGCAGGGGTGGAGTCGTGGCCTCCCGCCCCCCAGCTCTCATCGACGACCCTCTCTTTACCGAGCTGGTTGGCTACGGAGTGAACCTGGCGCAGGTACATGAGGCCGTGGGGCTCCCTTCCATCCGCAGCAGGGTGGAAGTTCTGTATGTCGTGGAAGTCGTGTCCCTTGAGGAGGAAGGTCTCTAGCATATCGGTCCCTGGCCAGTGCACGTGGGCCAGCATGTGTACGTGCCCCGGCGTCGCGTAGGGGCAGGGCCAGTCGTGCTCGAGGTAGTGTCCTGTCAGCGCGACGCCCCGCTCCTCGCACCACCTCTCCATGGGCATGGCCCAGTTCTCGACCCATAGCTCGTGCATGAGGTCGTAGAGATCGAAGCGCACCCTCCTGTAATCTCCTGTGTCGTAGAAGACGCCAGCCAGATGGGATCTGAGATCGTAGCCCTTCCGCTGCCGGAACTGCCCGAGCAGGTAGGGCGTAAGGTGAAGACCAGGGCTCCAGGGCCCGTGCCCCTCGGCAGGCAGGTGCGGCTCGTCCGTGAAGACGGCGGGGACCTCTCCCCACAGCTCGCCGAGTTCGCGTCTGTAGGCCTCGTAGGTACTCTGCAGAAAGGCCTCGGCCGTCCTCGGGTCGAGCAGGCTCGGGTAGACGGTCTCGCCGTGCCAGGCGAGCGGCTGCATGGAGCGCATCACGAAGGCGACCCAGCCCTGTCCCGCCTCGATCTCACCTCTCTCTACAATCCGGCCAGGCCGCCCACCATCCCACGAATACACCGAGAGTGCGTCCTCGGGAACTTCGCCTTCGCCGAACACGGCGCCGACGTACCTGCTCCTCGCCTCGGGTATGCGGGCAGGGACGTGGCCGCCAGCGAACCCGCTCGGATACGAGTTCTCGTCGTAGAGGTAAGGTACCAGTCCGAGCCGCCTGCACTCGCTTACGGCGTGGCGCATCAACCCGAACCACCGCGCCGAGAGGTACTCGGTGATGAGACCGGGCCGCGGATGCAGGAAGACCCCACCGTATCCCACCCGCTCGTGCCCCTCGAGCACCCTCGTAATACGCGCTTCGCCCGCCTCTCCCTCGTGCTCGTCGTTGAAGACCAGCAGCGGAGCAGGCCCGTAACCCGCAGGCAGCGAGCGGAAAGCCCCGGCCAAAGATCCCGCATCCATCCCGTTCTCCTCACCTGAATCGGCACCAACCCTGCCCCACCTTAACCGACCCCGGCCCCGGCGTGAAGTGCCCGGCACAGGCTTGCACCGGAATGCAGCCTCCGTTACTGTATGAGCGGACGAGGGAAGGATTTGAGCGGTTCAGGATGAAAACTGCTCGAACAATCATAATATGACAGAAAAACGCGCAGACTTACCGGAGCAGCGTCAGCAGCGGATAGCGATGCTCGTGCGCGAGGCGGGGAGCGTCACGGTTGCTGGGCTTGAGAAGGATCTCGGCATCTCGGCTGCGACTGCGAGGCGGGATCTCGCGGTTCTCGAACGTCGGGGGAAGGTCAAGAGGACCCACGGAGGGGCCGTCCCGCCGGGGCTCACCCAGCACGAGGACTCCTTCCAGCAGCGGTTGGGCGAGGCCGTCGAGCAGAAAAAGCGGCTGGCGCGTGCTGCGGCGACGCTCCTTGACGCGGATGAGACCGTGTTTATTGACTCGTCTACCACGGCTTACTATGCGGCGCGGCGTATTTTGGCGGGCACCTCGAACGTTACTTTCCTGACCAACCTGGTGCCTGTTATGGACCTATTCTCTACGGCGGCCGATCCCTCGGGAGCGGATATGGTGGGGCTAGGCGGGATCTTCAGGGCGCTCACGCTCTCGTTCGTGGGACCATGCACCATACATACGATCGAGTCCTATCTGGCGGACAGGGCCTTCATAAGCGTCAAGGGGATCACCCCGGACGGATATCTCACGGACATCAACCCGCTCGAAGCCGAGGTCAAGAGGGAGATGATCCGGCATGCCGAGAGGCCGGTGTTGCTGGTTGACGGGAGGAAGTTCAGGCAGAGGGGCTTCAGCGTCATCGCCCACGTCTCGGAGGTCAGCCTGGTTGTGACGGCCGACGCCGGCCGGGCGCACGTGGAGGCTCTGGTCGGCTCGGGGGTGGATGTGCAGAGCGTATGAGGGCAAGGCCTGGTAGTGGAAAGGGACGAGCGAGGAGGAGGGTTTACTCAGGTTATGGCTGAAACGCAAAGCGGCGGCAATGGGTTCGACGAACACGGGGACCAGGTCACGGCCCAGATATGGAAGTGGACCGCCTTGGCGGGCATGGCCTCATACCTCGACGCCGGCTCCATCGTGGCGCTCGGCGCTGGCTTCGCGCTGTGGCAGGAGTCTCTGCATCTGAACAACAGCACCTTGGGGCTTCTGGCCGCCATCGGGCCGAACGCCATAGGGGCCGCGATCGGGGCCTTCGTAGGCGGCAGGCTCGGGGATCTCCTGGGACGCAAGCGCATCTACCAGTACGATCTCCTCGTCTACGCTGCGGGGATGCTCCTGATCGCGCTAGCCATCAACACCCCGATGCTCTTCATAGGGACCGTCATAGTAGGCATCGCCGTCGGCGCCGACGTACCGACCTCGCTCGCGCTCGTCGGCGAGTTCGCGCCCGACAGGGCGCGCGGCAGGCTCCTTGGTCTCACCCAGGTGGCATGGAGCCTCGGGCCCATAATCGTGCTCGTGGTGGCCTTCGCGCTCTCGTCCCTGGATCTGCTCGGTATCAGGATCGTCTACGCCCACCTGCTCGTCTTCGCCCTTGTGACGTGGTACCTCCGCCGCGGTCTGGTCGAGTCGGCCAGGTGGACCGCGGCCTCGGGGGCGGCACAGGCGGAGCGCACTTCGGACCCCGAGGCGCAACCCGAACTCGCCCCCATACCGAGTCACGTCGCGAGCAACATACGCAACCTGCTTCTCGGGCCCAACATGGCCGCGCTCATCTGGACGGCCACCGTGTACCTCACCTGGAACCTGGCGGCCGGTACCAACGGCATCTTCCTGCCGTACATCCTCAGGACCCTCGGGGCACAGAGCCAGGGGGCGAGCGTCGCCCTGCAGTGCCTGAGCTTCATCCTCACGGCAGTCGTGACCATCTTCATCTTCATGCCCTTCAGCGACCGCGGGCATGGGGCCCGCCGCCTGATGTGGGGCGTCGGGGCGATCATGCAGGTCGGTGCCTTCGTCGCCTTCCTCGTCTTCCCCTTCACCACCCCCGTGGCCCTCGCCAACATCATCCTCTTCGGCGCCGGGGCCGCCCTTGCGGGGGAGGCGTTCTACAAGACCTGGTCTCAGGAACTCTTCCCGACCATGCTAAGGGGGACGGCGCAGGGGATCACCTTCGGCACGGCCAGGGTGGCGCTCGGCATCTGGAGCTTCTTCGTGCCCGTGCTCGCCGGGGTCGGCATCAGGCCCGTCGCCCTGCTCCTGACTGTCTTCCTCGCTATCAGCGGCGTGGTGGGCTTTATCTGGCTACCGAACACGGCGGGCAAGTCGCTCGAAGACATCGAGGCCGAACGCTCGGGCCGCCCCGCCACCGAGCAGGCTACGGTCTGACAGATGGCGGACTCAGAATTCAGGCCCGTAGGACTCAGGTGCGAGTACCGCACGGACCCCCTCGGTATCGATGAAAGAGCACCCAGGTTGAGCTGGGCGCTCGAGTCGGAGGAGAGGAGACAAATACAGTCGGCCTACCAGGTTCTGGTCGCGGGTAGCGAGGAGGACCTCGAAGCGGAGGAGAACCTCCTGTGGGATTCCGGCAGGGTCGAGTCGGACCGTACCGTCGGCGTCGAGTACGGGGGCGAGGAGCTGCGCTCGGGCTCGCGTTGCGTGTGGAAGGTGCGCGTCTGGGACGGCGCAGGTAATCCATCGCCCTACGGCGGACCGGCCGTCTTCGAGATGGGGCTTCTGGAGAGGTCGGACTGGGAGGGGGCCTGGATCTCTCTCGGCAAAGGCCCCGACGAGGACTTCGACCCCCCGACCGGAGACGAGTACGACGACCTCGCCAACGGGCTCCTCCCTGGCCCGTACCTGCGCAGGGAGTTCTCGCTGGAGAGACCCATCCGCAGGGCGCGCCTCTACGCGACGGCCCGCGGCGTCTACGAAGTCTCCATAAACGGGGTCAGGGTGGGAGAAGACGTCCTCACCCCAGGCTGGACCGACTACGACCGGCGCATCCAGTACCAGACCTACGACGTCACGCCGCTGCTCGTGGAGGGAACCAACGCCCTCGGCGCCGTCCTCGGCGACGGCTGGTACTCGGGGTTCTTCGGATTCGACCCCAAGCACAGGGGCGCCCACTACGGCGTGCACCCGCAACTCCTCGCGCAACTCGACGTCGAGTACGAGGACGGGGGTAGCGAGAGCGTCGCGACCGACGGTTCGTGGAGATGCTCGACGGGTCCGATCCTCTTCTCCGACCTCCTCATGGGCGAATCCTACGACGCCAGAGAGGAGATGCCCGGCTGGGCCGAACCGGGTTTCGACGACTCGGCCTGGTACGGGGTGGAAGAGGTGGCGATAGGGGAGACGAACCTCGTCGCCCAGCCGGACGAAGGGATCAGGGTTACAGAAGAGATAGAGGCGAAGAGCGTCGCCCAGCCGGAGAGCGGCCGTTACGTCTTCGACCTCGGAAGGAACATGGTCGGGTGGGTGCGACTGAGGGTAGAGGGTGAGGCAGGGACGAAGGTTACCCTGCGCCACGCCGAGGCCCTTAACCCCGACGGCACCATCTACACCACGAACCTGCGCGCCGCCAGGGCGACCGATCATTACGTCCTCAAAGGTGAGGGCGAGGAGGTCTACGAGCCGCGCTTCACCTTCCACGGCTTCCGCTACGTCGAGGTCACGGGATATCCCGGCGAGCCGCAGATAGGGGCGATCACGGGCCGCGTCGTTCACTCTGATACGCTGCCGACAGGCTCATTCGAGTGTTCCAGTGAGATGGTCAATACGCTGCAGGAGAACATCGTCTGGGGCCAGCGCGGCAACTTCCTCAGCGTACCGACCGACTGCCCGCAGCGCGACGAGCGCCTCGGGTGGATGGGGGACGCCCAGATCTTCGTCCGCACGGCCTCCTTCAACATGGACGTCGCAGCCTTCTTCGAGAAGTGGATGGTCGACGTCGATGACGCCCAGTCCCCCGAAGGCGCCTTCCCCGACGTGGCCCCACTGCTGATGGGCTCTGGCCTCATGGACCTGAGGTGGGGCGCGCCCGCGTGGGGGGACGCCGGCGTGATCGTGCCGTGGACGATCTTCAGGGCGTACGGCGACACGCGCATCGTCGAACGCCATTACGAGGCCATGGCCTGCTGGATGGATTATCTATATGCTGGCAACCCCGACCTCATCCGCAAGAACAGGATGGGTAACAACTACGGCGACTGGCTCTCCCCGAAGGGGGATCACACACCCAAGCATCTTCTGGCCACGGCCTACTGGGCCTACGACGCGAAGCTCATGGCCGAGATGGCCCGCGCCATAGGCCAAGATGGCGATGCCGCCACCTACGATGAGCTGTTCGAGAATATCAAAGCCGCCTTCAACCAAACCTATGTGTCCTCTGACGGGAGGATCGAGGGCGACACCCAGACCTGCTACCTCCTCGCGCTGCACATGGACCTCCTGCCGGACGAGATGCGATCCGCTGCCGCCGAACACCTCGTGAGGACTATAGAGAGGGAGGACTGGCACCTCTCGACGGGCTTCGTCGGGGTGGGCTACCTGTGCCCGGTCCTGACCGAGTCAGGGCACGCCGACGTCGCCTATCGTTTACTCAACAATGAGACCTACCCCTCGTGGGGCTATACCATAAAGAACGGGGCGACCACGATCTGGGAGCGCTGGGACGGCTGGACGGAGGAGAACGGCTTCCAGTCGCCCAACATGAACTCCTTCAACCACTACTCCCTGGGTTCGGTCGGCGAGTGGCTGTACCGCTACGTCGCCGGCATCGACGCCGAGGCGCCCGGCTTCGAACGCATACTCATCCGTCCTCGTCCCGGCGGCGGCCTGAGGTATGCGAGGGCCGAGTATGACTCGGTGCGCGGCAGGATCTCCAGCTCCTGGAAGACCGAAGACGGCCGGTTCGTCCTCGAGGTCACCATCCCTCCCAACACGACGGCCACCGTCCACATGCCTTCCACGGACGGGGTATCTGAGGGAGGCAGGCCCGTCGAAGAAGTCGAGGACGTCGATCTCTTGCACGCTGGTGAGGGAGAGACCGTTCTCTCGGTGGGATCGGGGCGTTACGAGTTCGCGGGCGGTGTGGCGCGGGGATGAGCGCGGGGTACCTCGCTGTCGACCTCGGGGCCGAGAGCGGCCGCGTCGTTTTGGGGCGCTTCGACGGCGGGCGCATCTCGCTCGATGAGGTTCACCGCTTTCCGAACGTGGCCGCGCGTCTGCCCGACGGGTTGCACTGGGACATTCTGCGGATCTTCTGTGAGATCAAAGACGGGCTGGCGAAGGCCGCGCGAGAGACGCGTATAGAGGGCGTCGGGGTAGATTCCTGGGCCGTGGATTTCGGGCTTCTGGACGGGGAAGGAGCGCTCCTCTCGAACCCCTACCACCACCGCGACCCGCGCACGGAGGGCATGATGGAGGAGGCCTTCGGGCTGGTGCCGAAGGAGGACATCTACGGTACAACGGGCATACAGTTCCTCCCCATAAATACCATCTATCAGCTACTCGCCATGAGGGGATCGCCGCTCATCGGGATAGCCGAGACGCTGCTCCTGATCCCCGACCTCATCAACTACTGGCTCACGGGTGAGAAGGTCTGCGAGTACACCAACGCCACGACCACCCAGCTCCTCGACCTCGAAGGCGCATGGTCCCGGGACCTCCTGGAGAGGCTGGATCTTCCCTCCAGCCTCCTCGCCTCTGTCGTCCCGCCGGCCACCGAGCTCGGTCTTATGCTCCCCGAGGTGGCCGAAGAGGTGGGAGCAGAACCGCCCGTCTTCGCCGTCGCCTCCCACGATACGGCCTCGGCCGTCGTCGGCGTTCCTGCGCAGGGCAACGACTTCGCGTACATCTCGAGCGGCACCTGGTCGCTCGTCGGCGTCGAGACCCCTGAGCCCGTGGTTACGCAGGAGGCGATGGAGGCCAACTTCACCAACGAGGGAGGATTTGGCGACAGGACGCGCTTCCTGAAGAACGTGATGGGGCTCTGGCTCCTCCAGGAGTGCCGCAGGCAATGGGCGAGAGAAGGCCGCGAGTACTCCTACGAGGAACTCGCCCGCCTCGCAGAAGACGCCCCTTCGGGCTCGCTGGTAGATCCCGACCATCCTGTTTTCCTGGCTCCCGGAGACATGCCCTCGCGCATCCGGCGCTTCTGCGAGGAGACGGGGCAGAGCTCACCAGAGGAGCCCGCCGCGGTGGCGCGGTGCGTCTTCGAGAGCCTGGTGCTCAAGTACAGGTACGCCATAGAGCAGGCGCAGAGCCTGACCGGCCGGACCATCGGGACGGTCAACGTCGTAGGGGGCGGCTCTCAGAACGCGCTCCTCTGCCAGCTCACCGCTGACGCGGCGGGGTTACCCGTGGTAGCCGGCCCGGTCGAGGCGACCGCCGCGGGGAACGTGATGGTGCAGGCGTTCGCGCAGGGTCGGGTGGGGTCGCTGGAGGATATACGCGAAGTCGTCAGGGACTCGTTCGAGGCATCAGCCTACGAGCCCGGTGGCGACCCCGATAGATGGTCAGAGCTTCGCCAGAGGTTCTCGCGGCTCATCGAAAAGGCCCACGCGCTTGAAATATCCGAAGGAGGATAGAGTTTTGAAGAGCACGGACGAACGCTCCTACGACGCCCTGGCCGAGAGCCTCTCCGGTACCGGGGTCGACGTGGCGAGCGTGGAGGAACGGCTGCGTGCCCAGAGGGTGGAGACCCCATCCTGGGGCTACGGCGACACGGGTACACGCTTCGCGGTCTTCCCGCAGAGAGGCGTGCCCCGCGACCCGTTCGAGAAGATGGCCGATGCGGCGCAGGTGCACGGCCTCACGGGTATATGCCCCTCCGTGGCGATCCACATCCCCTGGGACAGGGTGGACGACTACGGCGGGCTGAAGGGGCACGCAGAGTCTTTGGGCCTGCGCATCGGGGCCGTCAACCCCAACCTCTTCCAGGAGGCGGAGTACAAGCTGGGCAGCGTCTGCCATCCCGACCCAGGCGTACGCCGCAGGGCCACGGACCACCTCCTCGAATGCGTCGAGGTGGCAAAGGAGACGGGCTCAGACGTCATCTCTTTATGGTTCGCGGACGGCACGAACTACGCCGGCCAGGACTCGTTCACGGAACGTCGCCACAGGATGGTCGAGTCCTTGAGCGAGGTATACGGAGCCATGCCGGAAGATATGAGGATGCTCCTCGAGTACAAGCCCTACGAGCCTGCCTTCTACCACACGGACATCGCCGACTGGGGAGCGGCCCTCACCGTCTGCCAGAGGCTCGGTGAGAGGGCCGAAGTCCTGGTGGACCTCGGGCATCATGCCAAGGAGGTCAACATAGAGTACGTGGTGGCGCTCCTCCTCGACGAGGGGCGTCTCGGGGGGTTCCACTTCAACAACAGAAAATACGGCGACGACGACCTCATCGTGGGGAGCATCAACCCGTTCGAGCTGTTTTTGATCTACGTCGAACTCGTCGAGGCCGAAGAGCGCTCCGATACGCGCATCGACTATATGATCGACCAGACGCACAACATAGAGCCCAAGATAGAGGCCATGCTGCTCTCCGTGATGAACCTGCAGGAGGCGTACGCGAAGGCCCTCCTTGTCGACCGCACGGCGCTAGCCGAGGCGCAGCGCTCGGGCGACGTACTCGGCGCCCACCGCCTCCTCCTCGACGCCTACGCCACCGACGTACGCCCGCTGTGCGCCAAAGTCCGCGAGGACCTCGGCGGCGCCTCAGACCCGATAGCCACCTTCAAGGAGAGCGGGTACGCGGAAAAGATGGCGCAGGAGCGGGGCGAAGGCGCAGGGGCGGGATGGAGCTAGCATTTCAGCCTGTCAGCACGCTCCGCCCTTCGGGCTTCGCTCGTCAGCATTTCAGCACGCTCCGGCCTCCGCTTTTCAGCCTGTCAGCAATAGGGTACGACCTGTTGCGCTCTGGCGAGCGATCCGTGCGGCGCCGACAAAGCAACGACCGAACGGTGGAAAGCTGAAATGCTGACGAGCCGCCTGGCGAAGCCTGGCGGCGTGCTGACAAGCTGAAAAGCGCCGGCCGAAGGGAGGACACACACATGGAGACGAGGATACCAGGAGCGACGCAGAACCTGTGGGATGCGCGAAGGGCCGAGAGCCTCTCCGAGCTCGAAGCTCTGGCCTACCGTTCCAACCTGCTGGGAAGAGACAGGGCCGTCGCCAACTACGGGGGCGGCAACACCTCGACCAAGGCGAGAGAGAGGGACCACGCCGGGCGCGAGGTCGACGTCCTGTGGGTTAAGGGCTCGGGGAGCGACCTGGCTACCATAGAGGCGCACCAGTTCACGGGGCTCAAGCTCGATGAGGTCCTGCCCCTGATGGAGAGGGCCTCGATGAGCGATGAGGAGATGGTCGCCTACCTGGCGAGTTGCCAGCTCAGGCCGGACATGCCGAGGGGCTCCATAGAGACGCTACTCCACGCCTTCGTTCCGTATGCGCAGGTCGACCACACGCACCCCGATGCGATCAATATGATCTGCTGCTCCGAAGGCGGCGAGGAGCTCGCGCGCGAATGCTTCGGCGAGGAGGCGGTCTGGATCCCCTACATCCGCCCGGGCTTCACCCTGAGCAAACAGGTGGGCGAAGCCGTGAGGGACAACCCGAACGCGAAGTTCATACTGCTTGCCAAACACGGCCTCGTCACGTGGGGCGAGGCCCACGAGGAGAGCTACGGCCGCACCATCGAGGCCATAAACCGGGCAGCCGAGTTCGTCGCGAGCAGGGCCGGTGAGCCCTTCGGTGGCAGGATCGTCGAGCCGCCGTCACAGGAGCGGAGGGAAGAGCTGTTAGCCGGGGTCCTGCCCGCGCTGCGCGGGGCGCTCTCGTCGGGATCGGATGAAGCTTCACACAAGATACTGCGCGCAGATCACACCACAGAAGACGTCCTCACGTTCGTCTGCGGACGCGACTCGAGGGAGCTCTCCCAGGTCGGCGCCGCCTGCCCGGATCACCTGGTCAGGACGAAGGTCAGGCCTCTCTGGATAGACTTCGACCCCGAGAACGAGGGCGCCGAGGAACTTAAAGAGAGGCTAAGAGAGGGCGTCGCACGCTACAGGGAGGACTACGAGGCGTACTTCTCGCGCCACGAGGAGGCAGACGAGGAGATGTTCGACCCGAACCCGAGGGTCGTCTTCGTCCAGGGCCTCGGACTGGTCGCCGCAGCGAAGAACGCCAAAGAAGCGAATCTCTCCAGGGATTTCGCCTACAGGGCCATAAACGTCATGCGCGGCGCCCACGCCCTCGGCGGCTACGTCTCACTCACGGAAGAGGAATCCTACGCGGTCGAGTACTGGCCGCTGGAGCTCTACAAGCTCACGCTCGCTCCGCCGCCGGACGAGCTCGCGGGCAGGGTTGCCTTCGTAACGGGCGGGGCAGGCGGCATAGGGAGCGCCGTCGCCAGATCGCTCGCCTCGCGCGGGGCCTGCATCGTTGTCTGCGACCTCGACGAGGAGGGCGCGAAGGAGGTCGCGGACGACCTCCCCGAGCCAGGCATCCCCGCGAGGGCCGACGTGACCGACGAGGAAGAGGTCGCGGGTGCCTACCGGCGCGCGGTCCTTGAGTACGGCGGGGTCGACGTCATCGTCTCGAATGCGGGCCTCGCCTCCAGCGCCCCCATCGAGGAGACGAGCGTCGAGATGTGGGACAAGAACCACGCCGTACTCGCGAAGGGATACTTCCTCGTCGCGCGCGAGGCCTTCCGCATCATGAAGGAGCAGGGCGTTGGCGGAAGCATCATCTTCGTCGCCTCCAAGAACTCCATGGCGGCCGGCAAGAACGCCAGCGCGTACTCCTCCGCGAAGGCGGCCGAGTTGCACCTCGCGCGGTGCCTCGCCGAGGAGGGGGGACCCGAGCGCATCAGGGTCAACACAGTCAACCCGGATGCGGTGTTGCAGGGGTCCAGGATCTGGGGCTCAGGCTGGCGAGAGGAGCGCGCCGCCGCCTACGGCATAGAGCCTGACGAGCTCGAAGACTACTACCGCAAGCGCAACGTATTGAAGGTGAACGTGCTGCCGGAGAACATAGCCGAGGCCGTCCTGCACTTCGCCTCCGAGACGCGTTCGTCGAGGAGTACGGGCAACGTCCTGAATGTCGACGGCGGCGTAAAAGACGCCTACCCGAGGTAGGTCCGAACGGAGAGGGTGAGAGTGTGGAACGGCAGGCTAAGGTAGGGGTCTTTGGGATCGGGCTCGAGGCCTACTGGGAACAGTTTGGCGGGCTCAAAGAGAGGCTCGAAGGCTACCAGAGGAGCGTCGAGGAGAGGATCTCTCAGTGGGCGACGGTGGTCTCCTCGGGCCTCGTCGACACGGCCCCGAAGGCGTACACCGCGGGCGAACGGTTCGCTGAAGAGAGGGTGGATCTCATCTTCTGCCACGCCGCCACCTACGCGACGAGCTCGCAGGTCCTCCCCGCAGTTCAAAGAGCGGGGGTCCCCGTCGTCGTCCTGAACCTACAACCAAGCTCATCCCTCGACTACGAGAACACGGACACGGGTGAATGGCTCGCGAACTGCTCGGCGTGCTGCGTGCCGGAGATCTCCAACGCCTTCGAGCGCGCGGCCATCCCTTTCAACGTCGTCTCGGGCACGCTCAACGATGACGAGAGCGCCTGGACGGAGATAGAGGAGTGGTGCCACGCCGCCACAGCTGTCGGGACGCTGCGCGGTAGCCGCTTCGGCTTCCTCGGCCACACGTATCCGGGTATGCTCGACATGTACTCGGACTTCACCATGCACCACGCCCAGCTCGGCCTCCACGTCGAGGTCCTCGAGATGGACGACCTGCACGCCCGCGTGCAGGTCGTTCCAGAAGAGACCGTCAGCGCGAAGCTCGAAGAGACGCGCGAGGCCTTCGAGGTGGACGAGAGCGTGGACGAAGAAGACCTCCAATGGTCGGCCCGCGTCTCCGCAGGCCTCGACCGCCTCGCAGAAGACTTCGACCTCGACGCCCTCGCCTACTACTATCGCGGGACGAACGGCAGCGTCTACGAGCGGCTCGGCGCGGGTCTCATACTCGGCAACTCCCTGCTCACCGCGCGCGGCATCCCGGCCTCTGGAGAGGGAGACCTCAAGAACGCCGTCGCGATGAAGGTGATGGACTCCTTAGGAGCCGGCGGCTCGTTCACGGAGTTCTACGCCATGGACTTCGACGAAGGTTTTATCCTCATGGGCCACGACGGCCCGGGTCACATCGCCATCAGCGACAGCAAGCCGGTGTTGCGGGGCCTCGGGGTCTACCATGGGAAGGCTGGCTACGGCGTCTCGGTCGAGTTCGGCGTCAGGACGGGACCGGTCACGATCTTCGGCGTAACCCAGACCCGCGAAGGCGGTCTCAAGCTGCTCGCCGCTGAGGGGGAGTCGCTTTCGGGACCGACGCTTAAGATCGGGAACACCAACAGCCGCCTGAAGTTCGGGCTGCCGCCCGCCGCGTTCATGAACGCCTGGTGCGAAGAGGGACCGACGCACCACTGCGCCCTAGGCGTGGGCCACCACGCGGGCA